>JASHRC010000062.1 GCA_030037525.1 Candidatus Acidiferrales bacterium
AGGGCAGCGCCGGAGAGAAAACTTGACGTTGAGTGGGTTCATGGTTCGCCCCAGCTGGGTGACCGCTTCTCGCACATGGCAGAACCGTTCGCCGGACAACCAATTGCCCCGTCAAGAATCCGGGAAGAATAGTGCGGTAGGATGTGCTCTGGCCCTGGAACTTGGCCCAAGTCTCCAGCAGAAGGCAAGTTCTTCCATTTCCGCGAAAGGCGAAGCAAGCATGGCGATTCGGACGGTCATCGAGCCATTCCGCATCAAGAGCGTCGAAGCGATTCGCAGATCCACACCCCAGCAGCGCCGGCAGTTCATCGAAGATGCGGGTTATAACCTGTTTCTGGTGCCGGCCGAGGCCATCATGATTGACCTGCTGACTGATTCCGGCACCTCTGCTATGTCCACCGAACAATGGGCGGCCATGATGCGGGGAGACGAATCCTACGCTGGGTCGGCGAGCTTTACGCGATTCCGGGATTCCGTGCAGGACATCTTTGGTTTCCGACATGTAATTCCGACACACCAGGGGCGGGCTGCGGAACGCATTCTCTTCACGGTGATGTGCAAGAAGGGTGACGTCGTACCCAACAACACCCATTTCGACACAACGCGCGCGAACTGCGAGTTCGTGGGTGCCCAGGCGCTGGATCTCCCGGTCTTCGAAGCGAACCAGCCTGCCCGCGTCCTTCCCTTCAAGGGGAATATGGACACGGCGCAGCTGGCGGAATTGATGGCGCGCGTGGGAGCGAAGCGAATTCCGCTGGTGATGCTAACGGTCACCAACAATTCCGCCGGCGGCCAGCCGGTCTCCTTGGAAAATATTCGCGCGGTGAAGGAAATCTGCAAGAAGCACGGGGTACCGCTGTACATCGATGCCTGCCGGTTCGCCGAAAATGCCTACCTCATCAAGCTCCGTGAGCCAGGGTACGCGGACAAAACTCCCCGCGAGATCGCCCGCGAGATGTTTTCGTATGCGGACGGCTGCACGATGTCCGCAAAGAAAGACGGCCTGGCGAACATTGGCGGCTTTCTCTGCACCAACGACGACCTCCTCGCGCAGCAGGAAAAAAATCTGCTGATTCTAACAGAGGGTTTTCCCACTTATGGGGGCCTCAGCGGCCGTGACCTGGAGGCAATCGCCGTCGGCCTTAACGAGGTGCTGGAGGAGGAGTACCTCAATTATCGCATCGCTTCGACGGCGTTTCTCGGCAACCACGTGGCGGCCGAAGGCGTGCCCATCGTGCAGCCGCCAGGCGGCCATGCCATCTATCTGGATGCGCGGGCCTTCCTGCCGCACATCCCTGCGGCGCAATTTCCGGGCGTGGCGCTAGCTGTCGAGCTATATCTGGAAGGAGGAATCCGCTCGGCGGAGATCGGAACGCTGATGTTCGGCGAACATGCCACCATGGACTTGGTGCGCTTGGCCATTCCGAGGCGGGTGTACACGCAAAGCCATATCGAGTACGTGGTCGAAGTGATCTTAGACGTTTGGCAGCGCCGCGAACAGATTCGCGGCTACGAAATAATCCAGCAGGCACCGTTCCTGCGCCATTTCACGGCGCGATTGAAACCGCTCAACGGGTGGGCGCCCGGCAGATTGACTGCCTCTCGGTGCTAGATAAATTCCTCCATCGGGCACGCACGCTGATCCCAACGGGAGGATGCGTTCTCGACTCACGGGGCAGTTTTGCGCGGTAGGCTCGAAAGTCAACGCGATCTCAGGCCGCAGAGCGCAGCCGAGCACCGAAAGTCATCGGGGTGCGAAGCCACCGGATCATGGTGCGCCACCGACTCCTGCGCTGCGCGCGTCTCGCGGAGGTCGGCACGGTGTCACACGAGGGTGTAGCTGGCATCGGCGAGAGCATGCGTCCAACACCTCCCCACCCTGCCGTGACGGTCTCTCGCGCAGGGAACTCGTCCAGCGATTCCGAAGGCGTCTTGGCTGGCTCGACTTTTCGGTGGGAGGCAGTGGGGATTCCGAGCTGCGTTCGGGCATACCACGCTATGACCGCCAGGATGCCGAACTGAGCGATCAAGCTACCTAGTTCGAACCAATTGTCCTGGAGAAAATCGGACAGGT
This sequence comes from Candidatus Acidiferrales bacterium, assembly GCA_030037525.1. Lineage (GTDB taxonomy): Bacteria > Acidobacteriota > Terriglobia > Acidiferrales > UBA7541 > Palsa-295. The sequence goes on from JASHRC010000062.1 coordinate 2,075, forward strand.
CGCCCATGAAAACACCTCCGAATCTAAGCCTAAAGCCATCGCTCGATGAATCAAACTGGTTGGAAGGCCAAAAAGCGTACAGGTGGTCTAGCTGCCCAAAAGAGCAGATTGCAGAGCGGGAGTCGCCATAGACGGCCCGTTGAAATTTCGCTCGGTGCTGCCTCCTAAGTAAGCACCACAGGAGTAAGGGGCAGGTCTGATTCAGGGCGATCGGAGAAGTTGAATCGACCAAGGGGAAGATGTCCGATCTGCCTTGAGGGAAGTGATCGAGCCTTGCGGCACGACCTGCGGTTGTTTCCAAGGGATTCAACATTGCTGGAATCGAACGAGAGGTTTCTGTTCTTGAAAAATTGACAAGGCCAGGCAGAAATATCCACACTCTGGCGATGGTCACACCTACTCGACCACCACCGTCGAATCGCACGCACATCGTTCTTTGCAGTGCGGTCTTGCTTGCTCTGACTTCGGCCGTCGCCCAGGCACAAGCGTCGTCGGCTGAAGTGGCCCTGGGCGGCAGGCTAGCTCATGAGTACGAAGAACAAGCAGGGCTTGGAAATACGTCTGAATTGGAAGGCATTTCCAACTACATAAGCAGCGTGGGCGCTCGCCTGGCGAGCGCACTTCCATCGCGCCCCCAGTATCATTTCATCTTCGACCCGAATCCCGAGTTCAAGAGTGCTTTTGCACTTCCCGGCCGATATATCATCGTGGGCGGCGGTTTGCTGGCTCTGACGCAAACCGAAGATGAACTCGCGAATGCATTGGCCCACGAAATCGAACACGTGGAACTGGCCCAGGTGAGCAGACGTGTGACCGAGTTGACAAAACGGAAGGACATCCAAGAGCTACACGTGAGCGATTTTTTCCCGGGTTATACAAAGCAAGAGGAACTTTCCTGCGACCTAAATGGCCAGAAACTGGCAGCCAAGGCGGGCTACTCACCTGCCGGAATGCTGACACTGCTGGAGACGTTCCAAGCTCTCCGAAAAGGCCAGCCGGAGCCGCTGTCCCAGGAGCACCCGACACTTTCTGAACGGATTGCCCAGGCAGAACCTTTGGCCAATGCGTCCGCCCAAAGGCAAACCCCACTCAGAATGCCGCAATGATTTGCTGGAATCGCGAGTTTGGTCTTGCCCGTCCGACCAGGGCGACAATTCCCCTTACCTGTCCGTTTGGACAGTTGGCCTTGCGACATGGTTGTTTCCGACCGCTCCTGGCAAGACTGCGATCCGGGCTATCATTTTGAGACGTCTAACGGAGCAAAGATGATTCTCTTAAGAGGCACGAGCGGATCGTTATTCGAAGCGGTTCGGTCGATCGTGCCGCGATTTTGTATTCGGTTGGCGGCCGTGCTTGCCATCGCGCTAACTCTTTCGGTGCTCGGACTGGCCCAGGCTGCCCCAACGTCCGAAGCGCAGTCAGGGCAGATTATGGGCACCGTGATAGATGTAAACGGCGATGCCGTGCCCGGCGCAACGGTTGTGCTCGGGGGCCCTCAAACCAGTGATCATCGTACCGTCGTAACGGCCGACAACGGATTCTTTAAGCTCGACGATGTCAAGCCAGGTGTCTCCTATCAGGTCGTCGTCAGCGCAGAAGGTTTTGCGGACTGGACGTCGTCTGCAATCACCATTGATCCAGGCGAAATCAAAATGCTGGGAGGCGTCCAGCTCACTCTCGCAACACAACAGACTACCGTACGAGTTACCGGCGACCCGGTGGAGATCGCGACCGAGCAGGTCAAGTCTGAGGAAACGCAGCGCGTTTTCGGCATCATTCCGAACTTCTACATCTCGTATGAAGGCGACAATACCGCACCGCTCACAACTAAGATGAAGTTCAAGCTCGCCCTTAAAGTCTCTCAGGATCCGATTACTGTTGCCGGAGTTGGATTTCTGGCCGGCATCAGGCAGGCAGAGGATTATCCTAACTACAGGCAGGGCGCCAAGGGGTACGCTGAGCGGTTCGGCGCATCGGCCGCCGACGGTCTTACTGACATCATGATCGGCGGCGCCATCTTGCCATCGCTCCTGCATCAAGATCCCCGCTACTTCTATCAAGGAACGGGCTCAACCTGGTCGCGACTCCGGCACGCCGTCTTGAGTCCGTTCAGGTGCAAGGCTGACAACGGAAGATGGCAGCCGAACTACTCCACCATGGGAGGCGATTTGGCATCCGCCGCGCTTTCGACTCTTTACTATCCTCAATCGAATCGCGGTGCCGGGCTAGTGTTCCCCACCTTCGCGATCGGTACGGGGGAGCGCATTCTCTCCACTGTGGCCCAGGAGTTTGTCCTCGGCAAGTTCACTCGCCGCGTCGCTCACTTAAACTGAGTTCTTGGCTGCAAAAAAAAGCGAGCTTTCCTATTGCAACGTAAAACCTCGCCGCTAACCCCAGTATGAAATCGGACCTCGTGCCTGCAGGGGAAGCTTTGAAATGGTTTCCCTATGCGCAGTCGCGCAGAGGCGGAAAAACGGGGCGAGGTTCATTTCTTTCATTGCGTTTCAGCCGATTGCTGCTTATCATCGCCATCTTCGCGTTTTGAATTGACACGGTAGAGGTCTGCGGCCCGCACGACCCTACCATCCGCTCAAATCATGCGAGTCAGGGGTTCCTCAATGACCTCCATGTCTCGAACCTCCAGGCCCTTGCTCGTTCTGGGCGCGTTTCTCATCGCGCCGCTATTCGCCCAGAGGTCGGTTCCGCAGACAGCTCGATCGACCGCCTCACAGCGCATACAGGTTCTGGGGCGAACGATTACTTTCGAGTGGGCTAAACTCCATCCGCTCGTTGCGACGTCGCTCGGTCTGACGGACGAGGATGGCCAGCTTGACAATCCGTCCGCCGAGCAGAATGCCCGTGACTTGGAGCAGATTCGCAAATGGCAAAAGGAACTTGCGGCGATACCGCTCCCAGGTACATCGCTTATGGACGCGGACGACGTCAAGCTGCTGCGCGCCCAGCTCTTGGGGATGGAGCGACAGTTCACCGTTTACAAAACCTACGAAAAGGATCCTGCCAGGTCTTCCCTTGCCATTCTCAATGCGATCTATGTGCAGTTCCTTCACCTGCCCGTCCCTGGCACCGAAGGCGCCACGGAGGCCGATCTGGCCGCGGCTTGGCAGAAGATCGTCCAGCGGCTCGACCGAGCACCGGCCTACATTACCGCCGGAAACGCGATGGTGACACATCCGGGCCACTTGTACGGCGTAACTGGGTCCGAGCAGCTTGCGGGCGCTCCGAGCTTGCTGCTGGGGCCGCTGACGGACGCCGCCAAAGGGCAGTTGCCGGCAGACCGTTTCGCAGAGTTCGCGAAGGCGCGCGATCGAGCCCTCGCGGCCATGGAAAAAACGAAGCAGTACATCGACGAGCACGCGGCGTCATGGCCAGAGAACTACGCGATGGGGCCCTCCGCATATGACGCCATGCTCCGCGACGAGGAGCTTCTGCCATTCAATGCCGGCGACATCGAGCGAATGGGCCGGGACGAACTCGCCCATGGCTGGGCCGTGCAAGTGTGGCTCGAAAACCTTGCGGCTCAGCGCGGGTCTTCCATTGGAGCACAGACTGGCGGCGGAATGGCCCCCGCCGGCGCTGCTCTCAAGGACTACTATCGCGAACGGATTCGGCAGCTGCGGGAGTTCGTAAACGACAATCACGTTGTGGATATACCCGGATGGATCGGGAATATCGCAGTAGTCGAAACACCCAAGTTTCTGCAGCCGGTCTCGCCGGGCGCCTCGATGGTTCCGCCACTATTGTTCAGCAAGACTGAAACGGGCTTCTACTTCATCACTCCTCCAACGTCGCTCGACGAGGCCGCGAAAAACCTGGACCCCAACGAAGATTTCGACCGCGACCGCATTCTCTCGACGGCGGCGCATGAAGCCATGCCTGGGCACTTTTTACAACTTTCGATCGCGCGCCACCATCCGGATTTCGTTCGCAAGATTCAAACCAGTGGTGAATTCGCAGAAGGATGGGCGTTTTACGGCGAGGAACTGTTTGTTCAGCTCGGGCTGTACGGCGACGATCTGGATGCCCGTTACTTCACGGCGCAGTGGGAACGAGTGCGCGGCGCCCGCGCGATCGTGGATCCCGAATTGGCCAGTGGCAATTGGAGCTTCGATCAAGCTGTGCAATTCTTCGCGCAGCAGACGGGTTTCTTGCCGGATCAGGCCAAAGCGGCCATTGCCGGAATCGCTTTGCAGCCAGGATACGTTATTTCCTACACTGCCGGGCGAGCGCAACTGGAAACGCTGCTCGCGGAATTCCGCGAGAAAAAGGGTGCCGGAGCGTCTCTCGGCGAATTCCATGATCGTCTGTTGTGCTATGGAACCACACCCTTTTCTATCCTCGGCCCGGAATTGATCGCGGACCTCGCAAAACCGCTCGCCGAAATTCGAGCCAGCGCCGGATACTGAGCCTCTCTTTCTCAGATCCCCGCGGCACTCGCGGCCGGCTCGAAAATTTTGTGCGTGTGTCCGCGTACGGGGTGCCGCTTAGACTTGGAACCTCTGCTTCGGCTCGGCCGGTATGTGCGGAATGAGGAGATGGGATTCGCCAAAATGAATCTCATGTGTCACCGTCTGCATGAACGGCAGCATATACACTCCCCAGGTACCCAGCCTGCTCAGGACATCGTCCTGGTTCCGAACCACCAGTTGCAGCGCGCTTCCCTTCGCGAAGACACACGCCGTGGGCAGCAGCGCGATCGCATACCTGACTACCTTTCCGGGCGGAACGGGAACCGGATCTCGCCGCTGGTGGATCGGATCAAACGGCTTCGATTTGCTCTCATCGAGCTCCCGGTGTGCTGCCTTCAGCCATCCGTTGCTCAGCAACTGCCTGTTCCCGTCGGGCGTCACCATCACCAGGTCCACCATCCAGTTTGTGTCGTCCTTGTCGATCGCCGCATCGAGATAGAGCGCGACCGGCCCGGTGATTTCCGTGTCCTGCACGAATGGAGCGGTCTGGTACGTGAGGCAATAAACCGTCGGGTCCTTGTAGGGCGCCGGCTGCGTGAACTTTTCTGGCGCGGGCTTTCCTGCCACCGACTCGGTCGCCAACCGCCCACCCGGATGCAGGTATAGCTTTCTCCATTCCGTTCTCGCCAGCGGCCATTCATTCTCGAATCGCCATTTGTTCATTCCCATTACGAACATCTTGATTGGGGGCTCGTCCATGATCCCGGTGTCGATGCCCTTGAGCCAGTAGTCGTACCACCGTATGATCTCGTCGTGATACTCGGCATAGGGCCGAGCCGGTTCTCCGGGTGGATAGACGATCAGCTTTTTGTTTTGCGCCGGTGTGCTGACGTGTTGATAAGCCTCGAAGGCTCCGAAAACGTAGAGCCGGAAATCCCAGGGCGTGCCAAGATAGATAGGGAGCTTGACCTTGTCGATGTCCTGCGACTGAAACACCTTGTCTTCGCCCGGCCGCGGATGAAACGAACTCAACAACGTATCGAACGTGAACGGCGACTTCATGGGGTACTTGAGATAGGAATACCACTTGCTGTTGTACTTGATGTCTGGATGATTGAGGGCCTCCGCAAGGCGCGCCTGCAACTCGTCCTGGGAGAGCGATTCCATCAGACGAGGCTTTCGAATCATGTACGGGCGATTGGGGGCGGGGCAAGCGCTGTCGTTACCGTGCCTACCGTGCTGCACGTGATAGAAAAGGGTGTCGTAGATACCGTGAAAGTGATCGCCGGTGCCGAGTGGACAGGCGTCGGGGTGAAGAGCTTTGAGGTGCGGCGGTGGATTCGCGCCGATCTCCATCTGTGCCACTGAAAACGACGACGGGCCCATCATCCCCACGTTCCCATCGCACCACGGCTGCACCGCTATCCACTCGATCAAATCGTAGATGTCCTCCCTCTTGTGTACGGTGCTAAAGTCAAAGATGTCTTGCATAGCCCCGGAAGCATCGCCGATGGGCGCCTTATCACACTCGGAGTTGCCGATGCCCCTCGGGTCGGGTATGACGTGGACATACCCTCTGGGAACCGTGTACATGAAATTTCCGGCTTCGAGCGTTCCGTCCCAAAAAGGGCTGTCGTAGTAGGGTTGCGGTTTGTCCGCGAGCCACCGCACCGCCTCCTGCACGTCCTTAGCCCATTGTCCCCAAGCGAGTATCGCCGGGAATTTCTTGCCCTCCACTGCGGGACGATAGACGTCGACGGCGATGCGCAGCCGGTCACGCATCGCAACCATGATGTCTTTTTCCGTCTTTACGTCGTACGCGGGCTGCGACTCGCGGTCCTTAACGATTTGGGGGTAGCCATCAAAGTAGACGCCCTTGACCTCCGTGCCGTAGGGGACCCGAACGGGCGTCGGCACGAGGCCCTTGATCA
>JASHRC010000063.1 GCA_030037525.1 Candidatus Acidiferrales bacterium
CGACAAGCTTACCATCGAAACTCCCGAGCAAACGCAGCTCGACTTTCCGCTGGCGGGGATCGGCAGCCGCTTCCTGGCCCTCGCGCTCGACACGCTTCTCCAAGCGGCGGCCATCTGGGTTGTGGGCATCGTCCTGGTTGCCGTGGCGATTCCTTCTAGCTTCGTTTTCAAAAGCAGCGGGATCTGGGCCTTGGCGATCCTGATTTTTTTGACATTCGCCGTCTATGTCGCCTATTTCGCGCTCTTCGAGGCGTTGTGGAACGGTCAAACGCCCGGGAAGCGTTGGACTCACCTGCGTGTGATCAAGGACAGCGGCCGGCCGATCAGCGCCTACGATGCCATCCTTCGCAATCTCCTGCGCACCGTGGATTGGCTGCCCACGCTTTATGGAGCCGGGATCATCACCATGATCATCAGCCGTGAAAACAAGCGCCTCGGCGATTATGCGGCAGGTACGGTGGTGATCCATGAGAAGCCGCTGGAGGCCGTCGACGGGATTTGGAACGGGTCCGCCCCGCCGGCAACCGTCGTTTCGCCGGGTTCGTCCGACGAAGTCAGCCTCGAGGAGCTTCGCCTGATCGAGGCGTTCCTCGAGCGCCGCGCGAGTCTGGAGCCCCAAGTGCGCTGGGAGATGGCCCACCAGATCGCCGACCGGGTCGGTGGCAAGATCGGCGTGCCGCCCCAGGACCGGCCGGATACGGAAAAATTTCTGGAGGCAGTCCGAGAGCAGCGCCGCTCGAGGGCCCGCTTCCGCTAAACGCTTTCCGAAATAAAGGCTGAACAAACCAAAGCAAAAGGCAATAATTGATGGCGACGTGAACTCGAGGCTCCACAGATATCCCTCCGATCAGCCGGGTCATCCGTACAGGAACTGGACTATCCTGGGGCTTGCTTTCTTTCTGGTTGCGTTTCCCCTCCCCGCGCAAACCGGCACGGGCGAGCTGCGAGTGAAAGTGATCGATCCCACCGGGCTCGGCGTGAAGACCCGCATCCAAATCAGCAGCGAAGCGAACCAGTACCAGAATGTGCTGGCCACCGACGATCAGGGCAACGCGGCGGCTGAGCGTCTCCCGTACGGCATCTATCGCCTGGACGTCGCGCAACCCGGCTTCGTCGCAGCGCATGATTCGGTCGAGATTCGCTCCTCGATTCCCGAGAGCTACACCATCCAGCTCAAGCTGTCCACGGTCGAGCAGGCCGTGAACGTCGTGGCCAACAGTACGCTGATCAATCCGGACGAAGCCGGCTCGGTCAGCCAGGTCGGCTCTCCATTCATCCAAACCAGATTGGGGTCTCTTCCGGGACGTTCGCTGCAGGATCTGGTCAACTCCCAGCCCGGCTGGCTGTATGAGGGCAACGCCGTTCTGCACCCTCGCGGCTCGGAATATCAGATGCAGTTCGTGATCGATGGCATTCCGCTCACCGACAATCGCTCGCCGAGCTTCGGCCCCGAGATCGAGGCTGACGACGTCGACTCCATGAGCATCTACACCGCCGGCATCCCTGCCGAGTATGGCCGCAAAATGGGCGGCGTCGTCGAAATCAACACGCTCGAACAGACGCAGCCCGGATTTCACGGGCAAGTGGTTCTCTCCGGCGGCAGCTTCGACACGGCCGGGGCATTCACCGACGGGCAGTACGTATGGGGCAAAAACACGCTGGGCGGAAGCGCGAGCGGCAGCATGACGGACCACTACCTCAATCCGGTGGTTCCTGAAAATTTCACAAACAGCGGAACCCTGGGCGACTTTTCAGGGCATTACGAGCGCGACTTCACGCCCAAAGACCGGCTGAGCCTGATCGTGCGCCACGAATTTTCGCGTTTCGAACTTCCCAACGAGCTGGTTCAGCAAACGCCGCATCCCGCTCCGCTGGATCCCTCTCTGCCGTTTGGATCACAGCTGGAAACGGCCAATAACATCGAGACCATGGGCATCATCTCCTACCAACACATCTTTTCCTCCGATCTGGTGACCGATGTCCGCGGAATGGTCCGCGACAATGCGGACAACTTCCATTCCAACGAGTATGCGATCCCTATCGAACTGTTTCAGCACAACTGGTTTCGCGAAGGGTATTTCAAAGGGACCCTCACCGCGAGTCACGGCCACCACGAGATCAAGACAGGCGTGGAATCCGACAACCTCTTCCTGAAGGAAAATTTCAGCTACGTGATTACCGAGCCGACCCAGTTTGCAGCCGGCACCCCACCCACGTTCTATTTTGCGCGAAACCGGCCCGACCTCGAACAGTCGGCATTCGTCCAAGACCTGATCCGCTGGGGCAATTGGACCATCAACGCCGGGCTTCGCTGGGACCATTACCAGTTGATTTTGAATCGGCAGGCCTTGAGCCCCCGTTGGGCAATCTCGCGTTACTTTCGCTCGGCAAACCTGGTGCTGCACTTCTCCTACGATCGCATTTTTCAAACTCCCGCGTTTGAAAACATTCTGCTCTCAAGCTCCACTTCTGCCACCACCCTCAGCACGATCTCCCTCGAGTTGCCCGTGCCGCCTTCGGAAGGAAACTATTATGAGGCGGGGCTGGCCAAGGTGTTTGGGGGCCATCTCCGGCTGGACGTCAATTATTTTCGGCGCCTTTCGAATAATTACGCCGATGACAACCAAATTCAGAATACCACCATCAGTTTTCCGATTTCCTTTCGCCGCGCCGTCATTTACGGCGCCGAGGCTAAGCTCGAGCTGACCCCCTTTCACGGTTTTTCCGGTTTCCTGAGCTATTCCTACGAAGTCGGCAACGCCTTCTTCCCGGTAACCGGCGGTCTGTTCTTGGGCGATCAGGCTGTGCTCCCCACCACGGGTCATTTCCCCGATTCGCAGGATCAGCGCAACACGGCTCGCGGGCGTCTGCGGTATCAGGTTCGACCGCGTCTTTGGATTGCGGGCGGCATGCAATTTGACTCAGGCCTTCCGTTCGATTTCCAGTGCAGTCCCGGCCTGACACTGTCCCAATGCATCCAGGGGCAAGTCGCGATCTACGGCCTCGAGGTGATCGATCGCCTCAACTTCGCGCGAGGCCGCATTGATCCTAGCTTTCAACTGGACGCGTCGCTGGGTGCGGAACTCTACCGATCCGATCGTTTCAAAGTCGATTTCCAGATCGACGGCGAGAACCTCACGAACGTTCTGGATGTGATTGATTTCGGAGGGTTATTTTCGGGCAACGCGATTGGCCCCGCGCGCAGTGTGGCTCTCCGCCTCAGCACGAGTTTCTAGAATGTTCGGCCCTTCGGGGGGCTGGGGTGGCCCGGCGCGAGGGTTTCCGCCGGATCAGTTCCACCAGTTCGGCTGCCGCGGCGGTGAGCGGCCGATCGCGCCGGTAGACCAGATACAGCGTTCGCGTCAGGCGCATCTGCCGGATTCGCAAGGCACGCAGAGTGCCGCTGGTGACCTCGCGCTCGACGCACATTCGCGGCACAATGGCGACCCCTCGTTTCCTCTCCACGAAAAGCTTGATACTCTCGATGGTGGGCAGCTCGATCTCCATGTTCAGCGGCACGCGATGGCGTGCGAACATCTGCACCACCCTTTGCCGGTAGGGTGACTCCACGCTGTGCGCCACAAAGGTCTCGCGCTCCAGTTCGCGGACGTCGACTTCGTGCCGCTTGGCCAGCGCGTGCCCAGGCCAGACCACCATCACCAGCGAGTCCCGGCGGAACCGAACCGCCTCGAGTTCGCGCTCCTCCGGCAAGTAGGAAATGACGCCGATGTCGAGGTGATGGTTCATCACCTCGCGCGGCACCTCTCGCGAGAACACGCGGTGCACTCGAATTCGAATGCCGGGATGACGCTGCCGGTAGCGGTCGAGCGCCGGCAGCAGGGCGTGAATCGAGCTTTCGTTGACGCCGAGAGAAATCTGGCCGCGCTCGAGCCCGCGCAGCTCCTCGAGGCCTTTGCGGATTTCCTGGCGCAAGTTCAGCATGCGGTCGGCATATTCAGAGAGCAGTACACCGGCATCGGTGAGCGTCCGCGCTCCGGACCCGCGCACAAACAGCGGCTGTCCCACCCAGTCCTCCAGTTTTCGGATGGCGATGCTCACCGCCGGCTGCGTGCGATACAGCTTTTCGGCGGCGCGCGAAAAACTGCGCTCGCGCGCCACGGTTTGAAACACTTGTAAGGATGCCAGGTCCACGGCTGCCCCCAAGGCGCGTTCCTGAATATAAGCGAAACTTATCACTCCTCGCAAACATTATAAATTGGACTTGTTGCACCCGTCGCGGTTCACAGGCAGCATGACCCAAGGAGCGGGAATGGATCTTCTGGACATTTTCGACACGACCCTGCGCGACGGCGAGCAGTCCCCGGGCTTTTCCATGAACAAGGAGGAAAAGCTGCGCCTGGCCCGCCAGATCGAAGAGCTTGGCGCAGATATCATCGAAGCCGGATTTCCGATTGCCTCGCCGGGCGATCTGGATGCCACGCGCGCCGTGGCCGCCGAAATCAAGCATTCGCGCGTCGCGGCGCTGGCGCGGGCCCGTCAGGAAGACGTGGATGCCGCGCTCCGAGGGCTGGAGCCCGCCCAAAAGCCTCGCCTGCACGTCTTCCTGGCCACTTCGGATTTGCACCTCAAATACAAGCTGCGGATCGGTCGGGGGCAGGCTCTCGAGCAGATCAGCGAAATGGTGCGCTTCGGCCGGCGGCATTGTGACGAAGTGGAATTCTCGGCCGAAGACGCCAGCCGTACGGAGATCGACTATCTGTGCCAGACGGTGATGGCCGCGGTGGATTCAGGTGCCACCATCATCAATCTTCCCGATACGGTCGGCTATTCGACTCCCGACGACTATGCCGAAATGTTTCGCAAGGTTCGCGCGTTTCTGGGTGCCGACTCGCCCGTAGTGCTCAGCGCCCATTGCCACGATGACCTGGGCTTGGCTCTGGCCAACTCGCTGGCGGCGATCGATGCGGGCGTCCGCCAAATCGAATGCACGGTCAATGGCATCGGCGAACGCGCCGGCAACGCGTCGCTTGAAGAACTGGCCGTCGCTCTCCACGTGCGCAACAATCGCTACCCGGTTCGGACGCGCATCCAGCTCGAAAAGCTCTACCCGACCAGCCGTCTGCTCTCGACCATTACGGGAGTCTCCGTTCCGCCCAACAAGGCCGTCGTCGGTGCGAATGCGTTTGCGCATGAGGCCGGCATCCATCAGGACGGCATCCTGAAAAATCCGCTCACTTACGAGATTATCTTGCCGGAAAAAGTGGGCGTGCCCGCGCGGCGCCTCGTTTTGGGAAAACATTCCGGACGCAACGCCTTCCGCGCCCGCCTGGGCGAACTCGGGTTTGAGACCACCGATGCCGAGCTTGCCGAGTGCTACCGCCTGGCCATCTTGCGGGCCGATGAGGAGAAGGAAATTACCGACCGCGACCTGGTCACCATCATCCACCAGGTCCGCCGCAGCCGCGCGGCGGTTCCCGCGACCTCCGGTTCGGCGACCCCGGTTCCCTAAGCTCGCCTCCAGGACCCCCTTGACGACGGCGTTGCACAGGACCATCGCAGTTCTGCCCGGCGACGGGATCGGCCCCGAAGTCACCCGTGCCGCCGTCCAGCTTCTCCGGGACTGCGCGTCGGCCTTCGGCCATCAGTTTGAATTTCGCGAATATCCCTTTGGCGGCCATGCCATCGACCGTTGCGGTGTGCCGCTGCCACCAGAAACGCTCGCCGGGTGCCGCGCGTCCGATGCGGTGCTTTTAGGCGCCATTGGCGGTCCTCGGTGGGAATCTTTGCCCTTGGGCACGCGGCCAGAGGCCGGTCTTCTCGCCATCCGCAAGGAGCTCGGCCTCTACATCAATCTTCGGCCGATCCGCCTGCGTCCAGCCCTGCGCGATATTTCTCCGCTTCGTCCGGAGCGCCTCGCCGACTGCGATTTCGAAATTGTCCGCGAATTGGCGGGGGACATTTACTTCGGCGAGCACAAAATGAGCCAAGACAAGGCCAGCGATGTCGCGGAATATTCCGTTGCGGAAATCGAACGGGTGGCTCGCTACGCCTTCGAGCGAGCGGGTCGGCGCAAGGGCCATCTCACAAGCGTCGACAAGGCCAACGTTCTCGCCAGCTCGACGCTTTGGCGCGACACGGTGACGGCGCTCGCGCGCGCGTATCCGCACGTTACCGTCGATCATCAGTATGTCGATAATGCCTCGATGCAAATCCTGCTGCGACCCGCGCAGTTCGATGTGATCCTTACCGGAAACATGTTTGGGGATATCCTCAGCGACGAAGCGGCCGCGCTCACCGGCTCCATCGGCCTGATTCCGTCACTCAGCCGCGGCCGTCCGGGCCAGCCCGCGCTCTACGAACCGATTCACGGGTCGGCTCCCACCTTGGCGGGAAAGGACGTAGCCTGCCCGCTCGGCGCCATTTTCTCGGCGACGCTGATGCTGCGCGAATCGTTTGGCCTGGCGGTCGAATCGCAGTGGATTGAAGATGCGGTCGATCGTGTTCTGGAACAGGGCTACCGCACGCCCGATATCGCCGAGCCGGCCAGTCGAAGGGTCGGCGGATCGGAATTCACTCTGAAAATCCGGGCCGAGCTCGACGTGGCGCCCGCCCGTCGCGAACTCTAACGCTGTCTTCTCCGCAGCACAAGACACTGCGCCGTAATGTCGTAGAGCGCTTGCTTCTGTGGTGTGAAGGCCACAAAAAGAAATCCGAAAAGTAAAATCGTGCCAAAGACCAGCTTGCCCAGATAGCGCAACGAGGCGCGTGTGAAGGTCACACGCCGCCCGGCCAGGTCGGTCACACACAGTCCGAGCAACCTTTTCCCGGGCGTCGCCTGCCAGGCGGAGCTTTCGAATGCTGAAAAGTAGAGCCAACTCACCATAAATACCAGAAGCCAGGTAGCCAGTGTCTGCCGGCTCTGGTTTTGGTAGAGGAACCACGGATTGTCTGCCGGAATCGCCCCGCGTTCGACGAGCGGCAGCAGAATCACCAGCGCCACCAGGAATCCCAGTATCAGCGAATCCAGAAGGTAGGCCACCACCCGCAGCCAAAATCCCGCAAACATCGGGGCGCGGCCCTCCGGAAACGCAGGCCCTGTTTTCTGCTGAGAGACATTCGAGACGAGTTGACCGCATGCGGGGCAGGACCGAGCGCCGCCGGGCAGCTCTGCTCCGCATTTTGGACACCGCAAAGGGTCCCCCTGTAGGGGTTATGCGCTGCGCAGCACCAGGCATCCGGCAATCATGTCGTGCAACGCCTGCTTTTTTTCCGTGAACCCCGCCATAATGCAATCAATTAAGAAGTAGAGTCCGCCGATCGAAGGCACATAACTGATTCCCCGGCCCGCAAAAAAGCGTCCGCTCGCTTTTCCAAAGCTTAGCCGCGCTCCCGTCAAGTCGGTCACGTACAGGCCGAGCGCTTTCTTGCCGATCGTGGCTTGCCAGGAGGAGCTTTCCAGAAGGCTCCAGTACAGCCAACTCCCGAGCAAGCTTAAAGCGGCAAGCAGCAGCAATCGGGAAGCAAACAGAGTGATCAGCAGGAATGGATTGGGCGTCGGGCCAAGCCCACGGATCATCGGAATGGCGCTGGCAAAGATCAGGACCGCTAGAAACCCATAGGGAATTAAGATCAGCAGAGTATCAATGATCGCTGCCACGAACCGCAACCAAAAGCCTGCGTACAGGCCCGTGTCCCGCGCGGCCATCCTGGCAGGCCCGGCGATGGGCGCCGTGCCCGCCGCTATCACTGCGCCGCTACCGACAGCTCCCGGCAACGGGGGGGCTGGGCTCGACGCGGCGACCGGTCTGCCGCAGGA
>JASHRC010000064.1 GCA_030037525.1 Candidatus Acidiferrales bacterium
GCTCGCTGCCGCTTGAGAGGCGCATGAAACCGATCGCAGCGGAGACGCCCGGCCCATACTTTGTTTTTCGGTATGCTTAGCCATGCCGTGCTCGGGATCGTCGACACTACGTAGGCAGTACGCCCAAGTTAAGCCACTCGAAGAAGAAGATGAGGGTGCGGCGTGAAGGTGGCAGAGGGACCCGGCAATGGGCGCAGCGTGGTAACATGGCCCGTAAGTTATTGACACGGGCGGATGTGGCGGAACTGGCAGACGCGCTACCCTCAGGAGGTAGTGGGAGCAATCCCGTGGTGGTTCGAATCCACTCATCCGCACCAAAGATTTTCGCTACTGGGCTGTTTTCGAAGCGAGAGAAGCTAAAGCCGCATGAAATCTCTAGCTGTTTTGCTTTTGTTCCCGGCAATCGCGGGCGCAGCCTGTGTTAACGACTATCCCACGGTTCAGAAGGAATACAGCCTCTCCAAGTTAGTTCTTACGGGAACCGTGGTGCAGGATCACAGGACCGCTGGTGATATCGGTTATTTCGATCTAGACGAAGATACATATACTCCAACGCACGTCTATAAAGGGCAATGGCTGTTTCCGACAGGGACAGTTGACCTGTTCAGCGAGAACAGCCCGGGAAGATTCCCCATGCAAGTGGGCCGAGAGTATCTTATCTTTGCCTACGAAGATCCATATGGGCGACTGATTGTAGACAATTGCGGCAATTCCAATTTGATTTCGCATTCAAAAAGGGCTCTCGCAAAAGTCGCTCAACTTTCTAGGGAACGAAAATTCATCGAGATTTTATAAGCTGTTCCATTGGCGCATCGATTCAGGCAGGCTTACGCTTGCAGCGCGAAACTGCTGGTGGGCGCCGGGCGAATCAGTGGGTCCCTCGTGCGCTTATCTCTGGAAAGATGGAGAGGAGCTATGTCTGAGACTGCAGCCGGTTTGCCGAGCATCGCTCCGCTGCTGCGAGGATATTCGGTCGAGGTAAGCCCGCAGAGCGAGAAAGCGATCGATTCCGCGTTAGAACGGCTCGAGTCGGGAACCGAGGTCTACCTCACATGGATTCCCGGCGAAGATTTCACTCGCGCGGTCGCGCCCGCGGGGAAGTTACGCAACGCAGGACTGTTTCCTGTTCCGCATATCGGGGCGCGCCATCTGGAAAGCACCGAACAGCTCGACAGCCTGCTGGGAGATTTCACGGGGGTGGGCGTGGACCGGTTCTTATTGATCGGCGGCGAGCGAGACAAGCCTGTGGGACCATACGACTCGACGCTGCAAGTGATGCAGTCGGGCCTGTTGCAAAAGTACAAGATCACGCGCGCCAGAATCAGCGGATTTCCGGAAGGCCACCCCAAGATCTCCGACCAGATCCTTGGCGAATCGACCATCGCCAAGCGGAACTACGGGCGCGAGCTGGGCCTGGATCTTGAAATCGTCACGCAGTTCGTCTTCGAAGGCGAGCCGATTGCCGACTGGCTGAAGCAGATTCGCGCGATGGGCGTCGATTTGCCGGTGCGCATCGGACTTGCCGGCCCGGCCGGAATCGCCACGCTTACCCGCTACGCGATCCACTGCGGCATCGGAAACTCGATAAAAGCGCTCACGAAGTCGGCTTCGTTCGGGCGCCTGCTCACCGATCGCGATCCCGAACCCGTGATTCGCGAGCTGGTCGCCGCAGCGTCGAATGGCGACACCTCCGCGATGCCCCTGGGCGTTCGGGCGCTACACTTCTATACGTTTGGCGGACTTAAGAGGACCGTCGAATGGATCAACGCAATGCGCGGAAATTAGAGGGGTCGCGCACCACTGTTGGCCGGCTCTCGACGCAACCGCGTAATGGGGCCAACCTAGACCGCCTGTCGACAGGTCAGCACCGCAACGTCTAGCAAGTACACCGAACCAGCTCAGTCGGTTCCTTTCGCCAGCAAGGATTCGGCATAGCGGGCGCCTTCCGGCGTGTCCTCGTGCTTGAAATAGACGAAGACGTCGCCTGCACGGGCCGCTTCGTCAACCTTTTGCTTTATCGCGGCACGTTCCCCTGGCGAATAGTCTTCCTTGCGGAAACGGAAATAGCTGAAATCTGCCGTAGCCACATCCGGCGTCTTAAGCTTCTCGCTCTCCGCCCGGCAGAGTGCCGTATTTGCTCGGCGCAGCCGTTGGTATACGTCCTCGGTGAACCAGGAGTCGTGCCTAAATTCGATCGCGGCGCGCGAGCCGTGCGGCAGGATGGCGAGGAAGTTCTCGAGTCGCGGGATGTCGCACTTCAGAAACGGCGGGAGCTGAAAGAGCACAGGACCCAGCCGGCCGGCTTCAACGAGCGGAGAGAGCGAAGCCAGAAAATCGGCAGTTGCCGCGCCCGCGTCACCGAGGCGCAGAATGTGCGTAATTCTTTGATGGGCCTTGATCGCGAATT
Organism: Candidatus Acidiferrales bacterium; assembly: GCA_030037525.1. GTDB lineage: Bacteria > Acidobacteriota > Terriglobia > Acidiferrales > UBA7541 > Palsa-295. Next base: position 2,408 of record JASHRC010000064.1, read on the forward strand.
TGAAATGCGGCGGCGTTGAGGCAATCCAACCCGCGAGCATCTTTTCCGTTGGGCGCGCGCGGAATGTATAGTTCACTTCGACCGTGTTGAGGCGTGCCGCGTAATAGCTTAAGAATTTTGCCGGCGCGAGCTTCGCGGGATAGAAGCTCGGCTTCCAAGCTGGGTAGGCCCATCCTGAAGTCCCCGCGTAGATGCTCGCCATGGCAGGATAGTACCTTATCTCAAACTCCGATTCCTCGAAGCACCTCCATCGCTCGAAGGTCCAAGACACGAGAGCGATATTGGGCCACAAACACCCAATGCACATGCATGGCGAATCTCTTGCTTTTTGCTCATAGAGCAAGTACAAATTTGTAGATGCAGCGGTGGCACTATAACTGCGCCCTGGAACTGCAAAAATCCCGCTATCAGGACGGCGGGAGACATCTCGCCTCTGCCGTCTTGTGTCGTGTCGGAATGGATTGACGCCGGAGCCTTTTCGAAGGCACCATGCCAACAATTGCAAACCTCGACATCTTCGACTACGAAGCGCTCCGCCGCACGCCGCTAGAGCGCGAGCCGTACGAACACGTTATATTGCCCGGCTTCGTCAAGCCCGAGGCCTTGCGCCAGATCAACGCCGATTATCCTCGCATCGACCATGCGGGCAGCTTTCCGCTCACCTCGCTCCAGTTTGGGCCGAATTTTCAGGCCATGGTGGACGCGCTCGAATCGAACGAATTCCGCAAGGCCTTCGAGGAGAAATTTCAGATCGATCTGGGCAATCGCCCCACCACCATCACCGTTCGCGGCCGCTCGGACACGCGGGACGGCAACATCCATTGCGACTCGGAAAGCAAGATCATCACCATCCTGCTCTACATGAATCCCCAGTGGGACGATTCCGGCGGGAGGCTGCGCCTGCTGCGTTCGCGCGACGATATCCACGACGTGGCAGCCGAAGTCCCTCCTTCCGGAGGCACGCTGGTTGCATTTTTGCGTTCCGACCACTCCTGGCACGGGCATTTGCGGTTTATCGGCGAGCGCCGCGTGATTCAGTTTAACTGGGTCACCGACGAGAACAGCCAGCGGTTCCATCTGTTCCGCCACCATCTGTCCGCTTCTGTCAAGCAGCTGCTCAGCTTCGGCAAAGCGCCCAAGGCTTCGCCGCCCGGGGCCACTGAGCCCAGGTGACAAAACAGCGGCGCTTTGCGAAAAATCGATGCTCTCGGAAATCCTCCAGCTGCACATCAGTTTCCCGCAGGGGCCGATCAGCAGCGAAGAGATCGTGCTGCGATGGCTTCACTTCGTCAGCGGGATTATCTGGATCGGGCTGCTCTACTTTTTCAATTTGGTCGGCACCAAGACGATGAAGGACCTTGAACCTGCGGTGCGCGCGCGGGTTTTTCCAGCGCTGATGTCGCGCGCGATGTGGTGGTTTCGCTGGTCCGCGCTGGTGACGGTGATCGCCGGGCTGCGGTATTTCTGGCTGATCCTCGCTTTGGACGCGCACAATGCGGGAGAGCCATCGCTGGCATGGCGCTGGATGGGAGAATGGCTGGCGGTCTGGCTGGTGGCCTACGCGCTGATTTACCCGTTTCAACTGCCGCACAAAGGGATTCTAGATGGCGCCTGGCTGCGCGTTGTTGCGATTGCAACAATCACAGTCATAGCCGCATGGGTCGTCCTGGGCCTTCATGCCAATCCAGAATCATCGAACCGGCACCTTTCGATCGCGGTCGGAGGCGGGCTGGGATTGCTCATGCTGCTGAACACATGGGGTGTGGTTTGGCGAGCGCAGAAGCGGCTGATCCGATGGACGCGCGCGAGCGTCGAGCAAGGCACGCCGATGCCGCCGGAAGCCGAGCCAGTGGCCCGGTGGGCGTTTCTCGCATCGCGCACGGGATTCTGGCTGTCGTTTCCCCTTCTGTTTTTCATGGCTGCTGCAAGCCACTACCCTTTCCTCAGTGTGGTGGATTGAGGGGGCGTGCTGCATCGGCTAGGACGTGGAATGCGTCTAACCACTAAGGTAGGCCCCCGGAGGCGAGCGTGCGACCACACGGCTGGCTTTGGCTTTCGATTCCCCTGATCGTAACTTTTGCCGCGCAGCCCGTGATTGGCTTCAGTTATCCGCTTTCTCCCGAAGCCATCCGCGACGCCTATTTTCTGGGCACGGGAGATCCCGCCAAGCGAGCAGAAGTGTTCGCGAAATACACGCGCACGTTTCCCACACCCTCGGAGGGGCCCTGGGTTGCAACCATCGAGTTCGAAACGCCGTTTATCGCAGTCGCTGATCAAATCGCCCACAACCCTGCGAATTATCATGCCCCGGATGCGGCAGAGAACTTCCTCGGAAAACCAGCGAACTGTCACGTGCTCGTACAAGTCGATTTCCCATACAACCAGTACAACACGTTCACGGTCGAGCTGACACAAGACGGAAAAGAAATCGAAAGCCAGTCCAAGCACGGCACATTCCTCTACACCGATCTGGAGACACCGGCGCCAGCCGGAATTCAGATGGACGTCGAATATCAGGCGGAGAAAATCGACCCCGATGAGCCGGCGAGGGTCCTAGTGACGGTCGAAAATGGACCAACCGTACACGCGACGTTTGATCTCTCGCAGCTCCGGTAAGCTCGGTCCCACGCTCAGCGATTAACGCCCCTGATTTTCGACGAAGGCGAAGGCATCTTCAATCGCCCGCGAGGAAGCCCGCGAGCCTTTGGCGGAGGTTGCGAACTGAGGCTTGCGGCGGGGCGAGAATTTCGCCGGGTCGAATGCGCCTCGCGCTACTCGAAAAACCCACGCGAATTCGTAGCGTGCTTTGTCGAGTTCCGACGACGAGACGAGCGCGGTGTCGGCAGTCATCAGCGGGCTAAAGTCAGAAAAGCCGTTGTGATCGGTATGAACCGGCGCGGGCATGGCATAGGTGTAGGACTCCGAATCGTGCGTGAAAAGCACGACGTAGTCGACGTGCGCAAGGTCGGGCGCAGGGCAAATCCCGGAAAACTCCTTCTTCCGGCTTTCCGCCATCCACTTGTATTGGGAAGGAGCTAACCCATAGGCGGCAAAGAAGGTGTGGCACGCAGGATCGGCGCTTTCATTTTCGGGCTTCGTGTCGGGATATTCATCGGTGTCTTCGTCGGCATTCGAGGCAGGCAGCGCCCTAGCCGGTACGATCGCGGCGCTATCCCTTGCCGATGCACTCACAGTTTCAACCGCGACTCTGGCTGGCCCGGGCGCGACCGGTGCCGGCGGATTCGGCGAGGGCACAGCCACGCGAGCCGGCGGATTGGCAGGCGTCCCTTCCGCTTTCTTTGGCACGCTCGCGGAGGGCTTCGCATGGGTGGAAGAACTCGAAACCCTCGCTGACACCGTGGCAGGCTTGGTTGCCAAGGCGGTTCCTGAAGGAGACGGAGCAGTAGCGCTCGCCGCGACTGCAGGCTGCGGAGCGGCTGCGGTCGGCTCGGCCGAAGGCGATGGCGTCGGGGCTGAAACTGCGGCCCGAGCCGCTACCACCTCTGCCGATTGCGGCGCAGAAGTGATCGGAGTTGCTGCCGTCTGAGCTGCTGCCACCGAACGAGCCGGAACGCTCGTCGAGATCGTAGGCTGCGGAGCGGCAGCGGCCGGCTCGGCCGAAGGCGATGGCGTCGGGGCTGAAACTGCGGCCCGAGCCGCTACCACCTCCGCCGATTGCGGCGCAGAAGTGATCGGAGTTGCTGTCTTGCGAGCCGCCGCCACCGAACGCGCCGCTGCGGTCGCCAGCGGTTGTTTACTTTCATCCAGCATAGCGGGCAGGTCAGGAAACGCGGCGTCGGGCACGTAGCCTTCGACACCGTTTTCGGTCCGGATCTTTACGTAGTCTTTGAGGCGCGAAAGAATTTGGACGGGCGCCCCACAGCGTAGCTTGGCTTCGACATTAAAGCTAGTCGGCGAATCGTACACCCATACACGGTCTTGATTCGCCGCGCACTTCACATAAGCAAGATCATTCGCGCGAACCGGCGGCGCAAACCAAACAGCGATCAACGGCAGGAAAAAGCGAAGGCGACGGCTCATGTTCCCTCCCATGCTCCCCGAGATCCCGGCCCATGGACGGAAGAGGAAGAAGATGCACAATCGGTGAAAAAACTATGCGCCCGCAGGGCGGAGCCAACAACTGAACGAAAGGCCAGTATTAGTGCAGGCAAAGAAAAGGCGGGAGCGGCTGAAATCCACGTAACCCGGATCGCTCCTTCCTGTTAGGAGCGCCAGCGGAGAGTCACGGGACCGGCGATGGGGTGGTGCATCGGCTGGCCTGTGCGCTGCGATTCCAGATGCGCCGCTTTCAGCTCGAAGTACCAGCGCGCCTGGCGGTCAGCGTCATCCACCAACATCATGCGGTCCTCGTGCTCTAGGCCGAGCGATTGCTTTTCGATGACTGCGGTATCCTGGCGGATGAAGCGCGGGCCCAGCACGTGAAGGATGAACCAGACGATTGGAAACCACGGAAGAACGTTCCACGCAGCTACGAAGTCCAGACGACAGAGATCGCGGCGAATCGGCGTGACGGTGGTTCGACTGGAAAGCCAATATTTTCCTGCGCGGATTTGTTCAAAGCGCTGATTCGGTAGCACAAAGTCGATCGTGGTCGTGGCCGGTTCGCTGGTGATGAGCTTCAGGATCTTGTAAGGCGCGCTGTTGGCAGAAGGCGGGTGCGGGCTCATGCGAAAACCGTTGGGAATGGGCTCGAACTGTTTGGCCTTGTCGCGGATGCTCTGACGGCTGCGCCACCACCATGCCTGGTGCACGAATGGCCCATGTGCCGGGTCCATCAGGCCGATGATCCCGTGGTCTACGCTGCAGGGAAGGTCGGCTGCCAGACGAGCGATCTTGTAGTGCGGGCTGAAGGTCGGAAGCTCGGGAGGGGGAGGGATTGGGCCCAACGCGGGCGCACGGCCCTCGGGATTCGACATGAATGCCCAGATATAGCCGTCGCGTTCTTCTGAGGGAAAGCTGCCTGCATAAATCCGATCGCACCTGAGCTTCGAATCGGCCGTGAGGGACGGAATGTGGCGGCACTGGCCGGTGTGGGCATCGAATTGCCAACCATGGTAGGCGCACTCGACCGACGTGTCATCGAAATGGCCAAACGAAAGAGGAAAGGCACGATGGGGGCAAACATCGCGTAGCGCGAACGGTTTTCCCCCGGCGTCACGCCCCAAGACCATCGGAACTTCGAGCAGGGTGGCGCGCACAAGCTTCCGTCTGCGCACTTGATTGCTGCGCAGCGCGGGATACCAAAATCCCCACAGCATTTCACCTGAGCTGCCTGCTAGCTTTTGAGGAGTGCTCTCGTTCATCCGCGGGCGGCTATCGTAGTACATCGGCGGCCGAGCAGCAAAGCCACGAACGACCCTCTATCGGAAATGGCGAAAGAGCTGCGAATTTACCGGACGGTACGTTGGTACCGGGGCGGCTTGGACGATTGGGCCATCGACGCCGCCACCGGCTAGGCACAGGATTAGAGCCGATTCGGGACGCAAGTCTCGAATCTGCACCTCCATCACCCCCATGCCCAGAGCGGCTGGCACCCCCACCAGCCGCTCGCCCATTTGGTGATGGCTCTCGCCTCATAAGTACATCCCAGGTGAAACAAAAGAGCGCGGAGCTGGCAACCTGCGCGATTAAGGCATCGTCGCTCGTTGTCCGATCAGGATGCTGCCATATCCACAAGGCCGTCCGTGTGGAAAACTCATGGACTTCGTCAGCAACACCTCGGCGACAACTCATAGGCGTGAGGTCGGTGGTTCAACTCCGCACAGGCCCTTCTCACACAGAGCTCCGGCGGGGCCAGACCGGGCTGGGCTTCGGTCTTGCCGGTGCGCTTTCGAGCGAACCTAACGGGCGCCGCCCGGACGGTGTCCCACGAGCGGCCTCGGCCGCATGCGGAATCGCGGCCCAAGCGGCGGCGGAACCCGATGCAGCGGCGAGCCGCAATTGCTGCAGATGTCACGCGGGGTGGACTCGACGCGCAGCCAGTGGCCACGCGCGGGACAGTCCGGATTCAGGCATTGAACGGTCCAACCGGGCAGGTATTGCATTCTGATCGCCTCGCGCAAGCAGAGTGGGCGGCGCTTGGAAAACGCCGAACCTGCAACGGCCCCGTACAACCGCAGGGATTGTGCGTCGAGGCGCCTAGTGTGTCAAGCGGAATCTATACAATTAGTAGTGGCTCAGTTTCCGGGAGGCTAAATGCAACTTGTCTACTGGGACTGGCTGCTGTTTGCGGCATCCAGCTTGGCCTGGAGATCATCCACCTTTTTCTCGGCGTCGGAGACCTCCTCCTGCTTATCG
>JASHRC010000065.1 GCA_030037525.1 Candidatus Acidiferrales bacterium
CGAGATAGGTGGCTATGCCGCGATAGAGGCCTTCGGCAATCCGCTCGCGTTGCTCGGGTTTGCGCAGAAGGCGCTCGTCGTAAGGATTGCTGACGAAAGAGATTTCCGACAGTACGGAGGGCATATTCGCGCCGATCAGCACGAGGAAGGGCGCCTTCTTCACCCCGCGATTCCTTTCGTTCAGGCTGACCAGCTGCAGGCGCTGGGCGAGCGTGCCCTGAATGTCCGCTGCCAGTTCCTTGGATTCCTCGATTTTTTCGTTGCGCGCGATCTTCTGGATGAGGTCCTGGAGGTCGTGGAGTGATTCCTGCGAATCGGCGTTTTCGCGAGCAGCCACTTCCATCGATTCAGCAGAGCTCGCGAAATTCAAGTAGTAGGTTTCGACGCCGCGGGCCGCCGGGTCGGGGCTGGAGTTTGCGTGGATGGAAATGAAAAGGTCGGCCTTGGCCTCGTTGGCGATTCTGGTGCGCGCTTCCAGGGGGACGAACGTGTCGTCCTGGCGGGTATAGACAATTTGCGCGCTCGGCAGTTTTTGTTCGATCAGCGCGCCCAGGCGCAGCGCAACATCGAGGCAAAGATCCTTTTCCATAAGGCCGTGCGGGCCGATCGTGCCCGTATCATGGCCCCCGTGGCCAGGATCGATCACGATGCGGCTGATTTTCAGCCCCAGGGCGCGCGTGAGAGAACGATCGCCGTCGCGCATCGGCTTTGGTTCAGAAGGGGGCGTCGAGGTGGCAAGCTTTGCCCCATCCGTCCGGAGAGAAGACTTGGGCGCCGCACTGGCTAGAGACCTGGGACCGGCAGGGGCCGCCCCGGCAGCCGGGGCGTCGTTCGCCTGAGCGTCGGCGGCAACTGGTTCGTGCGCGGTGACGAGAGGTGCGTCGTCGGTTGCGGTTTGCGCCGGATTATTCTTCACCGCGTTGCCAGCCTCGGTATGGACGTCGATCACCAATCGGTAGGGCTTGGCAAGCAGGAAGGCGGAATAGTCTTTGGCGCCATCCACGTCCAGGACGAGACGGATGACCCCCGGTTTATTCGGCGCGATGCGGATCGACCTGAGCACTCCGCCCTGAAAGTTGAGCGGCTTGGTTGAAACCTTGGGCCCTAAACGGGCCTTGGAGATGTCGAAGTAGATGCGCTCGGGAGAGGCAATGCGCGCGGCGTCGAAGCGGATCGTGTCGTCGAGCGTGAGAACGATGCGAGTGGAATCCTCCGAGCTCCAGGTACGAATGTCTTTCACGTTGGCGGCTCTCTGGTCATCGGCTCGCGGCTCGATGCGAGGACCGTCTTCTAGAGGAGGTTGGTGGCCGGCAACCGGCGTCTCACTGGCCGCTTGTGCCGGGGCCCGCCCGGAGGCGATTCCTTTCAACCCTGCGCGGGCTTCACTGGCGTTCTCTGAGTGCGGGAAAAGCTTCAAATAGTCCTTGTAGGCGGTCTCCGCGGCGTCTAGGTTCGCGAGGTCCTGTTGCTCGATGCGCGCGATGGCTAGCATAGCGGAGCCGCGATAACGGCTGCCCGGATACTGCTTGATCAAAAACTGGTAAGCGTCAACTGAGTCTTTGAAGTATCTGGAATCGAACAGACGGCCCATTTCTTCGTACAATTCGCCCTCGGCGATCAGCGAAGGAGTAACTTCCTCGGCGCTGACAGAAATCAGATAGACCTTGTGGTAGGCGGCGATGGTCTGCTGGTAATCGGCCAGGGCGCGATCTCTTTCCAGATAGCCTTCCAGAGTGGTGCGCATCCTCACGGCGCGGGCGAATTGCTCGCGGGCTCGGGCTTTCCTATCTGCACGGGCGGGTGCGGCCAGGCACACCATCAGCCCTACCGCGGTTGCGATCGGAAAAACGAAGCGGAACTGCGCCCCCAGGAGCCCGACTTTCTTCATTCGTTCGTGAAAACGACCCGGCCGTTCGAACCGACTTCCCGCCGCACCGGAGGCGTGGGAGGACTCCAGAGATTCGGGCTGCGACCCGCGCCGGGTTGGAAATAAGCGTTCGTCACCTTGCGCACGTATTGTTGCGTTTCCGGTATAGCCGGAACCCCACGATTTAGATCGACCGTGCGTTCGCCCGCGTTGTACGCCGCCAAAGACCTGGGCAGATCCCCGTTGTAGCGGGCCAGCAGGTCTTTGAGATATTCGGTCCCGCCCTCGACGTTCTGGGCAGGATCGAAGGAGTCGTTGACCCCATACCGCTGTGCTGTTTCCGGGATCAACTGCATCAACCCCACCGCTCCCTTGCGTGAAACCGCGTTCGGGTTCCACCCTGACTCGGTGCTGATTACCGCTCTGACCAGGGCGGGATCCATATGGTTGCGCTCAGCCGCCTCGCGCACGATCCGGTCCAACCGGTCTTCCGGCTGCGTCGGCTGGAGCAACGAAGCGGCTTCGGCAGTCGCCTCCAGGGGCCCTTCACTCACCGGCTCGGACGGGGGCGGCAGAGCCGGCCACGCCGAACGAGTATTGAGATTTGAGGGAACCCCTTCCGAGGGCGCTGAGGGAGGATGCCCGTTTCGCCCCGGGCGGTGGTCCGTGTTTATGAACACGATCTTGCCGTATTCGTCGACTGTGGTGGTGATTTGGGCTTTGGAGGGTGCAGCAAGAGACAGCCAACAAACCACCGCCAAGACTGCGACTGCAGGTTTGGCTTTGGTCATGGTCGCGTCCGCTCACTTCCAGGCCTTTGGGGAAGGCAAGGCTTCGCTTTTTCCTTCTATTACGCCGCAAGATAGGGGTCTAGCGGACGTAACTTTCTGGCGCGGCGGGGATTATAACAACCGCTCTACAAGGGGGTATATGGACCCAATGGCTTTTTCTATGCCGGATGTGTCTTTTCCGCCAGCCTCTGCCAAATCAGGTCTGCCGCCCCCGGAACCGCCAACCAGTTTGGCCAGTTCCTGGACGATCTTGCCGGCGTGGAGTCTCGAGGTGAGATCTTTCGTAACTGCCGCGATTAGAGCAACTTTGCCGTCTTCAGCGGAGGCAAGGAAAATGACCCCAGAGCCGAGCTTCTGGCGAAGAGAATCAGAAAGGTTGCGCAGCGCTTCGCGGTCGAGCCCATCGACTTCGGCGGCAACGACCCGGACGCCCTTGACTAGGCGAGCCTCGTCAATGAGCCTTTGTGCCTGAGATCCGACAGCTGTGCGTTTCTGAGCCTCCAGCTGCTTTTCGAGAGCCTTCAGCTGTTCGATCTGGCGCTCCAAGGCCGGGACAAGCTGCTCTTCGGAGGTATTTAGAAGGCCGGCGGCGGCGTGCAGGGTCGTAACTGCGCGCTGGTATTCGGCAACGGCGCGGTCGCCGGAGATGGCTTCGATGCGCCGGGTGCCGGCGGCGACCGACTGCTCGCCCAGAACTTTGAAGATGCCGATCGCCCCGGTGCGCGACACGTGGGTGCCCCCGCAAAGCTCTTTGCTGTAGAAGCCCCGCGGAGAGGCCGGGTCGGGAATCGTGACGACGCGGACGTTGGTCTCCGGATACTTATCGCCAAAAAAGGCCAGGGCACCGGAGGCCAAGGCGTCGTCGATCTTCATGATGTCGGTGCGAATTTCCAGATCTTTGCGGATCTCGTCGTTCACCTGCTGTTCAATGTCGCCGAGCTCGCTCGGATCGACCGCCGCAAAGTGCGTGAAATCGAAGCGCAAGTGATCGGGGGCCACGAGCGACCCGGATTGCTTCACGTGTGTGCCGAGGATGTTGCGCAGCGCGGCGTTCATCAGATGCGTGGCGGTATGGTTGCGCATGTTGCGGGCGCGGCGTTCGGCATCGGCGACCGTAGCGACGCGATCGCCCACACGGAGATCCTCCTTGGCGACGATGCGGTGCGCGATCAGCCCGGTCACCGGATAATAGGCTCCCCGGACTTCGGCGACTTCGAGCGACTCGGAATTATCGTAGAAGCCGCCCGTATCGGCGACCTGGCCGCCCGATTCGGCATAAATCGAGCTGCGATCGAGCACGATTTCAGCCTCGGCGCCAGGCTCGATTTCGTTTACGGGGCCATTTTTCGTGACGATGGCTTCGATGCGAGCATCGTGCGTCTTCGTGCCGGCGTAGAAAGCGGGCTCGGTCTGGAAGGTTTGCGCAAGCTTGGCGTAGGCCGGATTGGCGACGTCCTTACCGACTCCTTTCCAGGAGGCTTTGGCGCGAGCGCGCTGTTCCTCCATGGCGCGGTCGAAGCCGGCCCAATCGACCTCCCAGCCGGCATCGCGGGTGACGTCCTCGATGAAATCACGCGGCAACCCGTAGGTGTCGTACAGCTTGAAGGCGCTCGCTCCGGAATACGTCAGGCGATCTTTTCCGGGCGGCACCTCTGCGGTCACCGCAAGCGAGCCCAAATCGTCGTCGAGTTTTTTCAGACCGACCTCGACCGTACGTGTGAAGCGGCGTTCCTCCTCGGCAACCACCTTGGGGATGTGCGCCCCGGCGGAGGTCATCAATTCAGGATAGGCATCGGCCATCAGCTCGCGGACGGCAAGCACCAGATCGGAGAAGAACGGTTTTTCGGGTTCCAGAAGGCGTACGTGGCGCATCCCGCGACGCATGATTTTGCGCAGCACATAGCCGCGGCCCTCGTTTGAAGGCAGCACGCCGTCGCCTACCAGGAACGTTGTGGCCCGAGCATGATCGGCGACGATGCGGAAGGAGGGATCGCTCTTCCGGCTGCGGCCGTACCTTGCGGAGGTGAATTGTTCGGCCTTGCGAATCAGCGGCAGGAAGAGATCGCTCTCGAAAATGCTGATCTTGCCCTCCAGCACAGCAGCCATGCGGTCGAGCCCCATGCCAGTATCGACCGAGGGCTTCGGCAGAGGATGGAGCTTCCCGGTTGAGTCGCGATTGAACTGCATGAAAACCAGGTTCCAGATTTCGACGTAGCGGCCGCACTCGCAAGGGAACCTGCAGTCCGTATGGCCTTGATCAGAAGCTTGCGGGCCCATGTCGTAGTGGATTTCGCTGCAGGGGCCGCAGGGGCCTGTGTCGCCCATGGCCCAGAAATTCTCTTTCAGGCCGGGGATCGGAACGACGCGGTCCCCGGGCGCACCGACGTTGGCCCAAAGAGCGAGAGCCTCTCGATCCACATCGAGCCTGCTGCCCGGGGCGACTTCCGCTCCGCCGAAAACGGTGAAGTAGAGCTTATCCACAGGGACGGCGAACCATTTTGGCGAGGTCACCAGTTCCATCGCATATTCGATGGCTTGTTTCTTGAAGTAATCCCCGAAGGAAAAATTGCCGAGCATCTCAAAAAAGGTGAGATGGCGGTTGGTAAAGCCAACGCTTTCCAGATCGTTGTGCTTGCCGCCGGCACGAACGCATTTCTGGCAGGACGTGGCACGCTGGTAATCCCGCTGCTCAAGACCGAGGAAAACGTCCTTGAACTGATTCATGCCGGCATTGGTGAAAAGCAGAGTGGGATCGTTGGCGGGGACCAGCGGAGAGCTGCGCACCACGCGATGGCCACGCTCGTCGAAAAATCGCAGAAAAGTCTTGCGGATTTCGTTGCCGGTCAAAGGTGCCCTCAGGACGTGCCCACCATTATACCGAGAAACCGAGCCGCAACTTCCCGGCCTGGTCCCGACCTTTGAGGGGCTGGCAAAAAAGCCGATCCCTGGCGCCCTCCCAGCGGACCAAGGGCCGCTTCCTTTGCTAGCGGAGCGGGACGGGAATCAGTTGTGAGAAGGGCGGGGCGTTTGGGTCATACGTTGCTGCTGGGCGGCGCTCCATGGCGGCACGATGCCGTTCATGCGCGCGTAAGCGATCGATTGCCCCAGATGCTCGTGCGTGTGGGCCACGATGTGGAGAACGACGTCTCCCACCGTCGGATAGCTCGGCCACTTAGTCGGCTTCACCAGATCGGCATCGGACAGGTTGGCGATGCCGTTTTCGGCGAACTGGAAGCACTCATTCAGTCGATCGATGATTTCTGCTTTATCGGTTGTGGACTTTTCGTAGCCTTGAAACTGGAAGCCAGACTTTGCAGGCGCGCCAGCGAGAGCGGTCAAGTAGAAATTTCCGGCACAGATATGGAGGTAGACCTCAGCGACCGAGCGGACTCCTTCGGCCGGACGCCACGTGTACTTGTCGGCAGGCATCGCCTGCGCCAGGCTAACGAGTTCGTTTTGCGCTTCTTTGAGTTCAGCGACCGCGCCCTGGCGGACATTGTAGCCGGCCGCAGGACCTGATTGAGGGGCTTGTCCGAACGAGGCGCTTGCTGCTCCCAGGAAGGCAAGGGTCAAAACCCATACATACACCCGTTGGTTCATTGCGTCTCCCCCGAAGACCGCGTCGACAGGCAAAGGCGGCTCATTGTCCCTCATTCTCCGCGCAAGGGAAACAGGTTTCACGGGTGCAGCAAGTCCGGTGCCTGTTTCTGCTGTTTTGCCTGCGCCTGGGCAGTCCACGGCGGGACGACGCCGTTCATGCGCGCGTACGCGATCGATTGGCCAAGATGTTCGTGTGTGTGCGTGACGATGAGATAGACGATGTCGCCGGCATTCGCATCCGGGCCGTACTTCTTGGCCGGCTTTGCGAAATCCGCGTTGGCCATTTTTTCGATGGCGGCTTGGACGTACGCAAAAGACCGTTTCAGCTGATCGATAACCTCGGCTTTGTCGGTGGTCGACTGTTCATAATTCTGAGGGAGCGCACCGGGTGGCGGGAGAGTGCCCAGATCGGCGGCGAACTGAAGGTTGCTACCGGCAACGTGCAGGTACACTTCGGCGATCGAGCGAACCCCGGGGGCCGGTCGCCAGGAAAACTTGTCCGCAGCAGTTGCCTCGGCGAGGGTCACGAACTGCCTGTCCAAACCCTCGACATCCACAAGCGATTGGGCTTTCATGTCGTAGCTGGGCGGGGTGGTATCTTTGGGCCGGGAAGCAGTAACCGTGCCGGCAGAGACGAGACCGAGGACCAGCAAAGAAACGCGCAGTTTTCGCACCGCTGTTCTCCTTGTCTGAGGCAATCAGTGTCCGAGATGGGGCCGAGGCGCCGGTGCGCCTGGCTGTATGGACGCGGGCCAGCGAGAAAGGTTATCCCTAGCCGACTTTGCGGCGAGCTTTCCTGGAAGTGTCGGCCGGAGCGGCCACCCGCTCGCCCTTGGGGACGACGCGCAAAAGGGACTTCTTTTCCGGGCGAGGGCCCTTTTGCGCCAAGCTTTGCTTGAGCGCCGACAGAAGGTCGGCGGGCACTGCCTTTGAGACGGTGGGCGCGACAACCACGTCTTCATCTTTGGCCTTGGCTTCGATCAGCAGCCGCAGGCCTTCCTGATATTGATCGTGATATTTCTCGGGCTGAAACCGAGCCGAAAGGCTTTCGACCAGCTGCGAAGCCAGGACTCGTTCCTGGTCTTTGATTTCGAACTTCTCAGCTCGGGATTCGAGCGGCTGGCGAATCTCGTTCTGATAAAACATGGTATGTACGGTGAGGCCCTCCTGGCGCGCTCGAAGGATGACGATGTACTCCCGGTTGTGCATGGTGACTTTGGCAATGCCGGCGTGGCCCGACTTAAGCATCGCTTCCAGGAGCAGCCGGTAGCCTTTCGCGCTGGCGGGATCGGGGGTGGCGTGATAGGAAGCGTCGAAATAGAGCGGGTCGATTTCCTCGAGCTTCACGAATTCCAAAATCTCCATAACCCGGGCCGATTCCGGCTCGGCCTTGTCCAATTCCTCTTCGCTGAAAAGCAGATATTGGTCCTTTTCGTATTCGTAGCCCTTTTCGATTTCGTTGCGCTCGACCATGCGGTTGCAAGTGGGACAGAACAGCGGCTGTCGCAGGCGCGAATGGCAGACTTTGTGCAATTGATTGAAGCTAATGCGTTCGCTGCGAGCTGCCGGAGAAAGCTGGATCTGCACGGAAACCAGGCCGAACGTCAGAGCGCCCTTCCATGTGGCCGCCATTTGCTCCCCTTTCGCCGAAACCTTGAAATCTTACGGCTTCAGTTTAGGGACAGGCAATCGGAGAAAAAGGGGTGCAGCGAATCGTGCAGGCGAACAAGAGGCGAAAAAGGAAGCCACCGCGTGGGCACGGAGAAACCGGGTTGATTCGAGGATTCCGCCGCAGGCCCTGCGCTATTGGCTTTGCTCATCCGGCAGATCGGAGGCCTGGGCGCGCGGGAGTTTTCGAAGCTCGTTGCGAACCAGGTCCGGGGAAAAGCCGGCGCGCAAGAGGCTGCGATAGAGGGAGGCAATCTTCCGTGCCTCCCAAACGCCGCGAACCTGCGCCAGATGACGGTTGAGACGCGCGCGAAGAAGTGCGACTTCATCGGTTTCGGCGAAGACCGCCTGGAGCGCGGCATCGATGTGAGGGTCCGGGACTCCCCGGGTGCGCAGCTCGCGGGCGATGCGGAAGCGCCCCTGGCGGCGCCGACGGGCGTGCTGGCGAGCGTATTCCAGGGCGTAGCGGGCATCATCAAGATAATTCTCAGCGCGCAAGCGCGCGATGACCCGCGAGACCTGTTCTTTGTCGAGCGTGCGGCGTTCCAAGTATCGGCGCATTTCGTGAATGGAGTGTGCGCGGCGTACCAGGGCCCGGAGCGCGGTCGTGTAAAGCTCGTCCGGTCCGAACTGCGGGGAGCTCATGGGCGAAGCATAGAGGCGAGCCGGCGGGGAAGCAAGGATCGGGACCTCGTCAAACCGCCGGGTTCCGATGGTCAGCGCTTGCCGAGGCGCTCGAACTCATTCATGGCGCGCTCCATATCCTCGCGGGCTGCGTCGGCCGAGGAGCGAATGCCCTGGACGCGGAGGTGGAAATCGTCTGGGTTGGAGGCGCGCATCAGAGCTTCTTCGAGCGTGATGAGATTGCGGGAGTAAAGATCAAACAGCGATTGATCGAAGGTCTGCATGCCGTACTGGCTGGTGCCGGCGGCGATCGCGTCGCGGATCATGCGCGTTTTGTCGGGGTTGATGATGCAGTCGCGGATGTAGCCGGTCGAAATCATCACCTCGACGGCGGGTACGCGACCCGTGTTGTCGCTGCGACGGACCAGGCGCTGGCTGATGACCGCTTTCAGCGTGGAGGAAAGCTGCAGCCGGATCTGTTTCTGCTCGGGCGGAGGAAATACGGCGATGATGCGCTGAATGGTTTCCGTGGCGTCGAGCGTGTGCAGGGTGGAAAGAACCAGGTGGCCGGTTTCGGCTGCCAGCAGGGCCGTGGCGATGGTTTCCAGGTCGCGCATTTCACCGACCAGGATGACGTCCGGATCCTGGCGAAGCGCGGCCCGAAGGGCAGTCGAGAATGAGGAAGTATCGACTTCGACTTCGCGCTGATTGATGAAGCCCTTCTTGTCACGGTGAAGGTATTCGATCGGATCTTCGATGGTGATGATGTGTTCGGCGCGCAACGAGTTGATGCGGTCGATCATCGCCGCCAGCGTTGTGGACTTACCAGAACCGGTGGTTCCGGTGCATAGGATCAGGCCGCGCTGCTCTTCGCAGACCTGGCCCAGGATGCGGGGAAGCTCCAGCTCTTCGATGGTGCGAATTTTGGTTGGGATGACGCGCAGGACCATGCCGACATTGCCGCGCTGCTGAAAGACGTTGACGCGGAACCGCCCCAGGCCGGCTACGCCGTAGGCCATATCCAGCTCGGCCGTTTCCTTGAACTTTTGCTTTTGCCGGTTGGTCATCATGCTGAAGGCCATCGACAGCATCTCTTCCGGCGTGATGCGGGGAATGTCGGTGAGCGGCGTGAGCAGGCCGTCGACGCGAAGATAGGGGTGGTTGCCGACCTTCAGATGCAGGTCGGAGGCGCGGCTTTCGACAGCGCGGCGCAAAAGATCATCAATGTTGACGGCCATGTGAAAGGGTCCCCATGAACAGGCTGAAAGTCACGCTAGCATGCGCATCGGGGAGCCGCAACCACGGCCGAGTTGAGGTTTCTAGGGGTGCAACGTGTGCGAGGCGGTGAAATTGCGAAACCTACTGAGCCTGCTGGCGGAGGAAAAATCGGTCGCAGAGGAAAGCGGCGAAAATGGCCCCGAACAGCGGTCCGACCCAGTAGACGCCGTGATTGGTCCAATGGTGCGAGGCCAGAGCCGGACCGAAGGCCCGCGCAGGATTCATCGCTGCGCCCGTAAAAGGATAGGCAACGAGCGCGCACATGGCGACCGTAAGGCCGACGGCCAGCCCACCCCTCCGGTCCTCTCGTGCCCCGAGGTTTGGGAGCGTAGCCAAGGCGACCGACACCCAGAGAAATGCGGTCACGCCTTCCAGCGCCATGGCGTGGGCATGGGTGAAGTCCTGCGCAAGGGCCGGGGTGCCCAGGGCGACCTGTTCCCAAACCGAGTCGGATACGATTGCCTTGATCGTGTAAGCACCCAGCAGGGAGCCCAGTAGCTGCGCGGCCCCGTACAAGATGCTTTCGATCGAACCCAGCCGCCTGGTCACCCATAAGCCGATAGTCACGGCGGGATTGAAATGGCCGCCGGAAATCTGCCCCCATGCAGAGATCATGGCAGCGACGGCCATCCCGTAGGCGAGCGCAATGCCCAAGCTCCCGAACCCAGGCTTGCCGATGGCGGCCAGATACTGATCGGCACAAATCGCGCCAATGCCGATCAACACAATGCCAAACGTCCCCACCAATTCAGCGAGCAGTTTTTGCGCGAGCTTGTACATGGGTTGGAAACGCGCGGATTCTACTGGAACCAGAGGAGGCAGTCAAAGATAGGGACGGGAAAACGGCGGAGACTTCCGCTTCTTAGCGCACCGCGGCACTGCTCGGAACACCCGTGGGCGAAAGCCAGCCGTGTCGATCCGAGACCTTGCCGCTGGTGATTGCGAAGAACTCTTCCTGGATGCTTTTGGCGACCGGACCGCGCGACCCGGTCCCGATCTTGACGTGGTCAATCGAGCGAATGGGCGTGATCTCAACGGCCGTGCCGCAGAAGAAGACCTCTTGGGCAATGTACAACATCTCGCGCGGGATCGTCTGCTCGGCGACCGGAAAGCCCAGTTCGCGGCAGAGCGTGAGGACCGAGTCACGGGTGATTCCGGGCAGAGCGGAATTGGCAAACGGGGGCGTGTAGATCGTGCCGTTCACCACCAGAAAAATGTTTTCGCCCGAACCTTCGCTCACGTAGCCGTTCACATCGAGAGCGATGCCTTCCGAGTAGCCGTTGGCTCTTGCTTCCAGACGAATCAGTTGCGAGCTCATGTAATTTGCGGCTGCTTTGGCCATTTGCGGCAGGGTGTTCGGCGCGGGCCGATTCCAGGAGCTGACGCAAGCGTCCACTCCGTTGCGCAGCGAGTCTTCACCAAGATATTTCCCCCATTCCCAGCACGCGAAATAGACATCCACGGGACAGCCTTGCGGATCGACGCCCGCATCGCCGTAGCCACGAAGCACAATCGGCCGGATGTAACAGGCGCCGATCCTGTTTTCGCGCACCAGATCGAGCGTCGCCTGGCAAAGCTGGTCGAGCGTGAAAGGAACATCCATGCGGTAAATGTGCGCCGAATTCAGCAGGCGCTGCATGTGTTCGCGAAGACGGAAGATTGCCGGGCCGCGCTGCGTTTCATAGCAGCGCATGCCTTCAAAGACCGCCGAGCCGTAGCTTACAACGTGCGAGAGAACATGGATTTTTGCGTCATCCCAGGGAACGAACTTGCCGTTAAACCAAATTTTTTCCGTCTTCAGGAAGCTCATCGAGGTCTCCACAGCTCACAGAAGCGCTTCGAAACAGCAAATTATAGCATACCGACTTTTCCGCCCAGCCCGCCAGAAACCACCGCCCGTGTGCCAATTTGGCCGGCGCGGACGGTCAGTCGCTGTGCTCGTCGGGCACATTGCCAGCCCCGAGGGCCAGCCCTGAGATGCGCCCCCAGGCGCTGGTGCGCCAGTTATCGGTGACTTCGGTGCCAAGAATCCAAGGCGGAACCCGCATATACAGATGGGCCGAGAGAGCCTCGACATAGGGCTCGTACATGCTTCGCAATTTGGCGAGCTTCGCCAGTGATTCCTGATCCTGCCGCAACAGCAAGCCAACCTCGGCCAACAGGGTCCGCAGACGGGCAAATTCCGCCGCGGGCAGACGATCGGGAAGATTCCGGGGCGGCGTGGCGCGGAAAAGCTGAGCGAGATCCACCACCGTGTGGCGGCACATCGCGAAGGTGAGGCGCGCCTGTCGCGGAGGGGAACCTTCCACACAGGCAAGCAAGAGGCTCGAAGCATCGAGAATGGCAGTCACGGCGGCGAGCCAGGATTCGTTGGTGTGCTGCGACCGGAAATAACTGACGAAGGGATAGGAGATGTGACTTTCCAGAATGTCGGCTGTCGAGCGTTCCCACTCGCGCAGCAGTCGCTCGAGAGGTTCTAAGCTATCGCGGCCGGCATGCCTCCTGAGGAGTTCCGCTGCCGTCGGAGGAGAGCCGGCGCGAGCATCCAGCAGCACGATATTCACCTCGCGCCGGGAGAAAGCCTGATAGATGACCGGCAAATAGCTGAGGATCAGGGCGAGGAAGCCGAAACCCAGCCCGCTTTCCAAGACGACCAAGGTTCTTTCTGGCCAAGTGTGCGGGAGGACGTCTCCCAGGCCGAGCGTAAACATCGTGGTGCCACTCAGATACAGGCAAGTCGCGAACCTCGGGTGGGCGGGATCCTGGCCCGACCAGCCGTAGTAGAGCAGTCCGAAGCCGATGATGATGAGCGCTGCCCAGACGGCGAAAAGAAACAGGAGAGAAAGCGGGCCAAAGAAGCTCAGAAACGTTTCGCGGGATTTGTCGGTCTTAAACCGGCGGGCAATCGCCCTCCAGGGAACCCAGGTGCCGCGGTAGACGAGCACGGTGAGGCGAAAAGGACGCACGACGCGGCGAGGAAGAACGATGGTCTCGAAGGTCTCCCATAGAACGAGCGCAACAGTGGCCGCGCCGAGGATGATGGGCAGAATCAAAATAGATCGCTCCGCGACTATGTCAGCAGGACAATCTTGCCGTAGGCACCCGGTTCCATGACGGCAACGTGCGCCCGTGCGGAGTCGGCGAGTGGAATCTCTTGCCCGATGACGGGCCGAAGAGACTTGTTTTCAAGCCCAGCGATCAGGGCGGCGTGGATACTTCGAAGCTCTTCGGGTGTCGCATTCCATAGGCTCATGGCGAGGACCGAGCCGTCCCGCGTCATGATGTCGCGCGCGTTGATTTCAACGGTGCCGCGACTTCCCACCACCACGACCCGTCCTCTGGGGGCCAGAATCCCGAGGTCGCGGCCCAGATTCACATTGGCGAGCATTTCGATGATGACGTCATATCCGTGGCCTTCGGTCGCGGCCAGCGCTTCTTCGAAATGGTTCCGAGAGGTGTGGTCGAGAACCTGGTGTGCTCCCTCGGCCCTCGCCAGCTGCTTGCCGCGATCTGACCCCGCGGAGCCGACGACATAGAGACCTCTGGCCCGGGCCAGCTGAACAGCGGCAATGCCCACACCTCCGCTCGCGCCGTGAATCAACACCGTCTCGGCGGCCTCGGCGTGCGCCCGGTGAAACAGAGCGCGAAAAGCCGTGGCATAGGGAATATGCATCGCCGCACCCTGCGCGAAGGAGACGTGGGCAGGCAGCGGAAATACCAGTCGAGCGTCGCACAGGGCCTGCTCGGCGTATGCGCCCGAGAGCGTGGTAGCGGTGTAGACCCTGTCTCCGGTCTGGAAGCGCGTCACGCCACTGCCTACCGACAGAACCGTGCCGGCGGCATCGGTGCCTGGCGTGTAGGGGAGCGCCGGTTTGCGCGGATAGACGCCGGCACGCACGTAGGTGTCAACGGGATTCACGCCCACCGCGCGAACCCGCACGACCAACTGGCCTGCGCCTGGTTTCAGATCAGCCACCTCCTCAAGTTTCAAAACCTGAGGGTCGCCGAATTCACTGACTCGAATCGCTTTCATGACTCCCTTTGCCCGGGTGGCGGAGTTCGACTGGTTCTCGATGCTGATCAAGGTTTCGATGAGATCGAAGCACCGTCGGATTCAGACAGGCTCTAGTGTGAGCCGGGCGCTTGCTCCGGCACGACCTCGTGCTCGATGGCGTGGAAATTGGAACTGACCCTCTCTAAGCGCGCCCCATAAATGTTTTCCCAGGCACCAAACAGCAGGAACGGCACCAGCGCCGCCACGGCCCAAAGTTTGGCAGTGCGGGGCACCTTGGCTTCCGGCTCCCACCGAAACAGGCGCCGCGAAATGTCAAAGGCCACCAGAAGACCGACAGAAAGCGCGATTCCGTCCTCCAAGACCTCGCGGCCCGTAGCGAGCTTGCTCGTCGCCGACTCAAGTCCGGTCGCCAGATATTGCGCCGGAATAAACAGCGCCACTCGCTGCAACCAGCCCGGGAAAATCGCCAGAGGAACGGTGGCGCCGGAGAGAAACAGGAAGGCCATCCAGAGCAGGTTGTTGATCATCTGGGTCTCCTGCATCGTATTGGTCACGCTCGCGATGATCAGCCCCAGAGAGGAAAAGGTGGCCGAACCGACCGTCACCAGCAGGGCCATGGCCCACAGATCTCCCCACGTTCCAGCGTGAAATGCCCAGCGACAGACAAAGATTTCGAAAAGCACGACCGGAATCGACATGAAATAGTTGGAGATGATGCTGGAAGCCAACATCGGCCCCGCGCCGACAGGCGCCAGCCGGAAGCGGCGCAGAATGCCCTGCTCGCGGAAGGTCACCAGCTGCACGCTCAACCCCCAGAAACTTCCCATGACCGTGGTGGTCAGAATGGCCCCCAAGATGTAGCCGGACCACTGTTCTTTTCGATTTCCCACGAAGAACAGCGCGCCGACCAAGAAGATGAGCGGCATGATCAGGCTGAAGAAGAAAAAGGCGCGGTTCCGCATGGCCAGGCGCAGTCGGATTTTGGTGAGAGACCAGGTGCGACTGAAGATCTGCATCTTACTCTCGCAAGCGTCGTCCCGTTAGTTCGATGAAGACATCTTCGAGCGAAGGCGAAAACATCTCCAGGCTTTGCAGTTCGTTGTTCTCCGCTTCCAGCTGTTTGACCAGGGCCACAATCGTCTGCGGCGGCCGCGTGGAATGCAGCACGTAGCCTCCGTCAAACTCGCGGCAGCCTGAGACGCCGTCCAGATGTGCCAGGGTGCCGTTGGCCGCCGGCCGCGCCAAGCGAATCTCCAAGCGAGTGGTCCCCGCCGAATTTTGCTTCAGCTCGCGCGGCGTGCCCAGGGCCATGACCCGCCCGTGATCCACGATCGCCACGCGATCGCACAGACGCTCGGCCTCTTCGATGTAGTGCGTGGTGAGCAGGACGGTTTTCTTGCTGTGCCGCAGTTCCTCGATAATGTCATAAATCTCTCGGCGGACCTGCGGATCGAGCCCGGCGGTCGGTTCGTCGAGAAAAACCACCTTCGGATCGTTCACTAGAGCCAAGGCCAGTGCCAGCCTCTGTTTTTGTCCTCCGGAAAGCTCGCTGTAGAAGGCGTGCGCCTTCTCTTCCAGTTGGAAACGACCGAGCAGCTGATCGACGTTGGCACGGCGCGGATAGAAATTCGCGAACAGGTCGAGCGCCTCTCGAACGCGCAATTTGGCCGGCAAGGCCGTGGACTGCAGAACCGCGCCGATGACTTCCTTCAGCCGTTCGCCCGCACGCTCGGGATTTAAGCCGCAAACCTCCGCGGTGCCGCGATCGGCGGTTCGCAATCCTTCGAGGATTTCTACGGTCGTGGTCTTGCCGGCGCCATTGGGCCCCAGCAGCCCGAAGACCTCGCCTTCGGAAACTTCAAACGTAACGCCGCGCAGCGCTTCGACCAGGCCGTAACTCTTGTAAAGAGCCTCCACACGGATGATGGATTCGCCCACCGAATGCGTCCCTTTCGAACCAGCAAATACTTCTATCACAATCGCAGCGGGCCCGCGAATTAGCGCTTGCCGCCCGAGCGCCGCCGGCGGCCTTTTTTGACTCGAAGCGGCGACCACCCGTAGCGCTGGAGGTCGATCGTGGGGTCCCCGCAGGGGATGCCTTCGGTTGCGAGCAGCTTTCGTTGCAGCGCGGCATAGCCCTCCGGGACTCGAATTCGTCCCCCGGCACCGAGCACGCGGTGCCAGGGAATTCCGCGCCCGCGGGGAGTGGCCGCCAGGGCAAACCCGACGGCGCGAGCCCCGCCGGGCAGCCGCAGCGCTCGAGCCACCTCACCATAGGTGGTGACGCGGCCGCGAGGGATTCGTTTCACGAGTCGGTAAACCGGTTCCCAGGACACTTTCGAATCATCCTTTCCATGCAGCTTTCCAGTTCGATCCAGCATCTGAATGGCTGGTATCAGATTTTTGGGGCAATCTCCGGAGCTGGGGCCCGCAACCGCTTTGTTCCTCGCCTTCGCTCGCGTCTTCGGGCTTCCTCGCCACTAATAACCGATTCGATGCAACCGTTTCGCTTCTTTGATAATCGTACCATTGACGGCGTAGTGGATGGCCGATACACTACGCAGGCTGTCGGGCCCGGCCAGAAAGGGAGGGGGACTGTTGTGGCTTTCGTTCGACGCAAAGGCAACACCTACTTCCTGGTGCACAATGTGCGCCGTCGCGGAAAAGTGCAACAGCTGCATCTGGCAAGTCTCGGGGAGAGGCCTCACATCTCCGACGAAGTTGTCCGAACCGTCTCGCGCAACCATCCTTTTCTCGATCTCGATTGGTCCGGACTGCGAGAAAAAGTCAGCAGCCGGGTAGAACTGTTTGACATCCGGTCGCCGTATGTGAAGAACTTGATGCATTCACTGCGCGACCTCAATTCAGACCTGGCCGATCTGTCGCCACCTCTTCTGCTCCTGACAGACCGCGCCAATTCCAGCCGGGAACTTGTGACGCAACTGCGGCTCCTGCGTTCGACGCTTGACGTAAAACTCGATCAGTTCGAGCGGTCCGAACGTCCCAGAGCGCAGGGCGAGAGAGGATACCGGTAGGGGAGCACGACCATGGGTGCCCATGCGGTACAGCTCGATCCGTCGCTTCGCAGCGTCGAATCGCGGGATTTTGAGGGGGGGCTTCGCCGGAAAATTGTTGGACAAGACCAGGCGGTGCAGGCCGTAGTGGATCTCTATCAGGTCTTCCGCGCCGGCCTCAACGCGCCGGGGCGGCCGGTAGGGAATTTGCTCTTTCTCGGCCCGACTGGCGCGGGCAAGACGCGCGTCGTCGAGGCCACGGCGGAAGTCTTGTTCGGCGACCCTCGCGCCGTGATCAAAGTCGACTGCGCGGAGTTTCAACATTCGCACGAGATTGCGAAGCTGATCGGATCACCCCCCGGTTATCTGGGACACCGCGAGACGCACCCGCTCATAACCCAGGAGGCCCTGGCCCAATATCACACCGAAAAACTGAAGATCAGCTTTCTGCTCTTCGACGAAATTGAGAAGGCCAGCGACGCTCTCTGGCAGCTGCTGCTCGGCATTTTGGACAAAGCTACCCTCACGCTCGGGGACAACCGGCGCGTCGACCTGTCGCAGACCATGATCTTCATGACCTCGAATCTGGGCGGCGGCGACATCACCGAGCTCATGACCGGCGGCCTGGGATTTGCTCCCGAAGTCAAGCCGGAATCGAAGCCGCACCTGGATGAGAAGGTGGAGCGCACGGCGGCCGAAGCGGCGAAAAAGAAGTTCGCACCGGAGTTCATGAACCGGATCGACAAGGTGGTCGTCTTCCATCCTCTGCGCCAGCAGCAACTCGAGCAGATACTAGAAATCGAGCTCGGAATGGTGCAGCAACGCGTGCTGGAGACCGCCAAAGGCAGGTTCTTGTTCCGGGTGACGCAACCGGCGAAGGACTTCCTACTTCGCGAGGGAACGGACCTGAAGTACGGCGCCCGGCACCTGAAGCGCGCGATCGAGAGACATGTCGTCTACCCGCTGGCGAGCCTGCTGGCGACCAATCAGGTTTCGCTCGGCGATGTCATCTCCATTGATTACCGAGAGGGCGAAGTAACGCTGCGGTTCATGAAGGAGGCCGAAGGCGCGCTCGTACCCATGGATTCGCCGACACCGGAGCCGCTGGCTGAAGCAGCCGCGGCCAATTCGGATGGGCGCGAGATCTCCTTCCCGACCAACGTGACAGCGGCTGCCGAAGCTGCGCGTCCTGCTCCCGCTCAGCGGGTGCTGCCGGTAGAGAAGGCACGCCACGATAAGCGCTAGGCGGCACGCAGCATTCGCTCGGAGCAAGCCACATTTATGATCGAGACAACACTTTGCGCACAATGCGACCGGCCGGAGGCGGAATGTACCTGCGAGAAGTATTGTTGTTGCTGTCAGTCGCAGCAGGAGATCCGACTCTGCATCGACGGTTTGTACTACTGCCCGGATTGCCGGGAAGCCTGCGAGATGCGTGTGGCGGAATCCGAGCGACGGCGTCCCACCTAGCCAACCTACATCGAAACCGCCAGCGCGCGGCTGTGAATCAGGCTCATCAATGTGTCTTGGCTGACCGGCGCGTCCACTTTCAAGCGATCACCGCTGGATGAGACTTGGACCTGATCGAGTACGCCCGCTAGGTCCGGGTGCTGCTGGGATTCCTGGTATCGGCGGTACAGGAGGCCTGCCTGGAGTGCCGCGGAGAGCAGGTTTGCGTCATCGGTCGAGGCACAAGCAGCCTCGAATGTCGCGTCGATGCCGTTGTCCGCTTTGACGCTGAACGTCATGGCGTTGATTCTGTCGATGATCGCCGCCGCTTGGGGGAACTGGCTTGCCTGGGGCACCAGCTGCTGCATCGCCAGATGCGCGTAGTCTCGGTTGAGCACGCCCCAAACCGTCCCGGTGCCGTTGGTTTCGTTGATCAGCGGAAACAGCTGGTCGTTCGCAAGCAGGCTTTCCGCCGCGCCCAGGCGCACGTCAATCAAATCCTCGAGCGCCTTGCGGTGGCCGAAAGCGGCCGTATTGGAGTCGATGAATGTGAACAGAATGTCACCGGACCCGGAGCCGCTGCCGAACGCATACAGGTGGTAGCCGCGCACATCGAAGGTGGGCAGCTTTTGCTGCTTGAAACGAGTCTCGCTCGAGGATGGATCAAACGATCCCAGAGCCACTCCGACCACTTCTTCGCCGCTCATCTTGCCACGGCTAATGGCTCCCCAGGCGAGCTCGTCGACCTGGGAATTGGGGTCCACGCCGATGGAGGAGAGAAACTGCTCGAATTGGCGAAAACGGCTGGGCAAGAGTTGTTCGCGCAACTGGGGAAACCAGGCATATTGGCGCGCGGTCTTCAGATCCACGTAACCAAATTCACCGACTTCCTTTGGGAACATGCCGATCACGGAAGTATTGAGCGATCCGGCATAGCTCCGTTTGGGCATAGCCAGCAGAGCCAGTCCGAAAATCGCGAGAAAACTCAAAAGCCAGGTGGTCGAATGCCGTTGCTTTCCCATGGAATTCCCCTCAGTACTGAGCCACCAGTCTACCAAAATGGTTCATCGGCCGGCGGGCACCCGATCTCCAGTGATTCTTGAGGATAACCAGCCGCTTTCCTCGCGAGCGCGCCTTGCGAAACCCGCGTCGGAGATCGATGCAAGGTTGGTCGCCACGTTCTCCAGTGCTCCGCGAACTGCGGTGGCGGCCATCATTCGCCCTACCCGCACGTCAGAAATCATAGACGGCGCGCAGATCGATTCGAGTTGCCTGAGTTCCTCGAAAACCACGAGAGCGTGCCGCGCGATTTCCAGAGGAACATCCACGGCGTGCTTCATGGCCTGTTGCGCAGCCAGGTCGCGCCGCCGCACCTCATCCGGGGTCTGTTTTGGCAGCCGGTGGGCCGCGATCACTGCTTCGAACGCGGCCGCGTCGCGGTCGATGGCTTCGGTGAGCCACTGCGCGGCGGTTTGAAAGTTTCCGAGCGCTCGAGTCAGTTGGTCCTGGTGCGCCACGAGCGATTTCTTCGCGCGCGAGAGAGCCGAGACCATTTGCCCAAGGCTTGCGGCCAGCGCGCCAGCCAACGCCGCCACCGAGCCGCCTCCGGGCGCAATGGTTGGCGCCGCCACCAGATCGAGAAACGGCTTCGCTTTCGCCGCCAGGCGCAGGGAGTTGTTTTCTTCTGCTTTGCGGAGCGCTTCCTCCAGCCGGTTCTCCAGGACCATGGCCGGGCGGAAGTTTTCGACCTTCAGGAAATGATCCGCGGTCATCTCAATCGCACGCCGGGGTATCAGACCGATGATTTCGCTGCCCACGATGTCGGCGCCATGGCTGGCCGCCTCCCGTTTTACGATTTCAAACACTTGAGCGAGCGGCGTGGTCTCGAAATCGGTCAAATTCATGGAGACCTGCGCCAGGTTGCGCGCGCGCAGATCGACGCCCATGGCCTTTACACAGGGCAATCCGCCGCTCGAGGTGCGAATCTTCTTGGCAATTGCCTGGGCGATGTGGACGTCCGGCGTATTCAGATTGATGTTGTAGGCGATCAGGAATTTGCGGGCTCCCACCACGGTCGCGCCAGCCGTCGGGTGCAGCCGCGGCTCACCCACGTCGGGTGCGCGGTCCGGATTCCGTAGCACCTCTTCCCGCAAGCCTTCAAACTGGCCCCTGCGAATGTTTTCCAGGTTCTTGCGGTCCGGTGTCTGTGCGGCGGCTTCGTAGAGGTATATGGGGATGCGGTATCGCTGCCAGATTTCCTGCGCAGCTTGTTTGGCCAGCGCCACGCAATCTTCGAGCGTGACGCCCTCGACCGGAACAAATGGCACGACGTCGGTCGCTCCGATGCGCGGATGCGCGCCGGTTTGGCGCGTCAGATCGATCAGTTCGGCTGCCTTGCCGACCCCCCGAACCGCTGCGTCGCGCACCGCTTCGGGCTCGCCCGCCAGAGTGATGACGCTGCGATTGTGATCTGGGTCGCTGGTACGGTCCAGTACGTAGGCTCCGGCAACTTCACCGATCGCGGCGACGATCGCGTCAACTTTCTCGAAGTCGCGCCCTTCGGAAAAATTGGGAACGCATTCAACGAGCCGGCGCATGCGCTATGGTTTCTCGGAATGGACGATCAGGCCGCGCTTCATGGTCAAGCTGCACAGGTTCACACCGAAATAATACGGGATTTCTCGGTAGTCGGTCACGTCGAAGGCTGCCAGGTCTGCGTATTTGCCGGCTTCCAGAGAGCCCACGCGTCCATGCTGGCGCAGCGAATAGGCAGGATTGATGGTCGCGGCGGCGATGGCCTCCGCCGGGGTCATCCGCATCTGCGCGCAGGCGAGGGAAAGAATCATCGGCATGCTGACCGTCGGGCTTGTGCCGGGATTGAAATCGGTGGCCAGCGCGACAATCGCGCCGCAGTCGATCAGTTCGCGTGCCGGGGCGTAGTGCGGCGAACCGAGATGAAACGAGCATCCCGGCAGGAGAGTGCAGGTCACGTTCGAGAGCGCCAGGGCGCGAATATCGCTGCCGTTTACTTTCTCGAGGTGATCGGCGCTGGCTGCCTCTACCTCGATTGCCAGCTGGGCGGCGCCGGTTCGCCGAAACTGCTCGGCATGGATTCGCGGCATGAGGCCACAGGCTCGCCCGGCCTTCAGAATGCGCCGCGCTTGCGGCACGGTGAAAGCGCCTGGATCGCAGAAGACGTCACAAAACTCGGCCAGACCAGCCGTTGCGACCGCGGGAATCCAACCGCGCACGAGAAGCTCGACGAACCGATCCGGCCGTCCGCGGTATTCGGGAGGCACAATGTGGGCGCCAAGAAACGTCTCGACGATGTCGAGAGGCTGATCCTGGTTCAACTGCTGCAGGGCACAGAGAATCTTGAGCTCGCTCGTCCAGTCCAGGCCATAGCCGCTCTTGGCTTCAATGGTTGTCGTGCCATGAGCGGCGAACTCCCGCAGATGCGTGCTGGCGCGCTCGGAAAGAGT
This sequence comes from Candidatus Acidiferrales bacterium, assembly GCA_030037525.1. GTDB lineage: Bacteria > Acidobacteriota > Terriglobia > Acidiferrales > UBA7541 > Palsa-295. Next base: position 21,789 of record JASHRC010000065.1, read on the forward strand.
CTTCGGGAGAGCACGGCGCACGGCATTGACCGTCGCGCGAATTCCCCCGCCGGCTCGCGCGATCTGGGCGTAGGTCTTGCCGGAGACGCGTTGCTCGTACTCATCGACTCGGCTGGCTGGAAAAACCAGATGGGTGTGGGAATCGACAAAGCCAGGAAGGGCAACGCGCCCTCCCAGATCTAGTTTTGAAGCCCGGCGCGCCTCCGGCAGCCGTTCAATCCTTCGCCGTCTACCTACGGCGACGATGCGGTCGTCGCGAACCAGCAGCGCGCCATCGCGTATGATCCCGAGTTCGCCGAGCGTTCGGCCGCGGCGTGGCACAGCTCCACGCAGCGTCAGCAGTTCCGAGCAGCCGGTAATCAGCCAATCGGGCACGCAGGCGGTAATTGTATATCTGGGAGCGCCCCAGAAGACGCCTGATTCATATCCTTGCCATTCTGCTCTTCCAGGCCAACCTGAGCCCCCGGGGAGCCTGGCACCTGGGCCGCGCCAGTTCCGCTCGAGAGAAGTCGGGAGAATCGGTGCTAGAGCAGGGGGATCTTCACGCCCGATTTGCGGGCGAAATCGATCGCCTCGGGATATCCAGCGTCCACGTGGCGCGCCACGCCCAGCCCGGGGTCATTGGTGAGGACGCGCTCGATGCGGGTGGCCATTTCCTTCCCTCCGTCTGCCACCAGGACCTGCCCGGCATGCAAGGAATAACCGATGCCCACCCCTCCCCCGTTGTGGATGGAAACCCAGCTTGCGCCGCTCGCCGTGTTGAGCAGCGCATTGAGCATTGGCCAATCGGCCACAGCGTCGGAACCGTCGCGCATGCTCTCGGTCTCCCGGAACGGAGACGCCACCGAGCCGCAGTCGAGGTGATCCCGGCCGATCACGATGGGCGCTTTCAATTCGTCGCGGGAGACCAGGTCGTTGAGCGCCAGCCCGAATTTCTCGCGTTCGCCATAACCGAGCCAGCAGATGCGCGCCGGGAGACCTTGAAATCGCACCCTCTTTTGCGCGAGCCCGATCCAGCGGCAGAGGATCGGATCGTGCGGGAACATCTCGGTGACCAGTTTGTCAGTGCGATAGATGTCCGACGCTTCGCCGGAAAGAGCCGCCCAGCGAAACGGTCCTCGGCCCTCGCAAAAGAGCGGGCGAATGAAAGCCGGCACAAAACCCGGGAAATCGTAGGCGTCCTTGACACCCTGTTGGTAGGCAAAGGTGCGGATGTTGTTGCCGTAATCGAAAGTAACCGCCCCGAGCTTTTTGAGCGCGAGCATTCCTTCCACGTGCTGGGCGATCGATTCGAGCGAGCGCCGGCGATATTCCTCCGGATCGCGCTTTCGAAGCTCGGCGGCCTGTGCCACATCCAGACCCAGCGGAATGTATCCGCCGATGGGGTCATGAGCGCTGGTTTGGTCGGTCAGCAGGTCCGGCACGATGCCGCGCCGCGCCAGCTCCGGAATCACCTCCGCGCAGTTTCCGACCAGTCCAACCGAAGTGGCCTCGCGCCTGCGTACGGCATTTTTTAAAATGCGCAAGGCCTCGTCGAGGTGATTCACCATGACATCGCAATAGCCGCTCTTGATGCGGCGCTTAATCCGTTCCGGATCCACTTCGATTCCCAAGAAAGCCGCGCCGTTTAGCGTCGCCGCGAGCGGCTGCGCACCGCCCATGCCTCCCAGTCCGCCGCTGGCGACCAGTCTGCCTGCGAGGTCGCCCCGGAAATGCTTGCGCCCCGCCGCAGCGAACGTCTCGTAGGTGCCCTGAAGAATCCCCTGCGTGCCGATATAGATCCAGCTGCCGGCGGTCATCTGACCGTACATCATCAGGCCGGCGCGATCGAGCTCATCGAAATGCTTCCAGTCGCTCCAATGGCCGACCAGATTTGAGTTGGCAATGAGAACTCGCGGCGCGTACCGATGGGTGCGAAAAACCCCCACGGGCTTACCCGACTGCACCAGCAGCGTTTCATCGTTTTCAAGGGCGCGGAGCGAATTGACAATCGCGTGGAAGCATTTCCAGTTGCGCGCTGCCTTGCCGCGTCCGCCGTAAATGATCAGCTCTTCGGGGCGCTCGGCGACCTCGGGATCGAGGTTGTTCATCAACATGCGCAGCGCGCCCTCCTGTTGCCAGCTCTTACAAGTAAGGGCGGCGCCGCGAGGCGCGCGCACGGGTTGATAGCCGGTAGCCTCATCGGTCGCGAGCTTGGCCATGGAAAACCTCTCGCAGGCATCTTATCGCAGGGCGCCCGGAGATTCACGCGCTCCCATGGACGCCGAACAACCGTTGGGCTAGAGTGACGTCGATGCCGCCTTCGGTTCCGAAATGCTTCCTCGATGCCATCGATCGGCGCCAAGATGCGTGCGCGCAGATGTATCGTGCTCGGGAGGGCTGGCAATCGGTTTCCGGCAAGGAGATGCTGCGGCGGGTGGCAGGGTTTGCCCAGGCGCTGGGCGGGCTCGGAATTCAGCCGGGAGACCGCGTTGCATTGTTCGCGCCGAACTGTCCGGAATGGCACGTGGCGGATTTGGCGATCCAGGGTCTCGGAGCCATCACCATACCGGTGTACTTCCGTGAGTCCGCTGAACGGCTTACCTACATCTTACGAGACTCTGGCGCCCGCATTGTTTTCACGGCCGGTCGGGAACAAGCGCAAAAGATCGAGGAAGTCCGCGGAGGGGTCGACAGCCTTCGACAGGTGATTTCTTCCGCCGCACCCTCGGAGCTCGACGAAGACACCTTAGGATACGGGCCTCTGGTCGGACATGCGGCTGATGCGGCTGTCGCCTGCTATCGCGAGCGCGCCGGAGCGGTCAGGCCCGACACGCTCGCGACGATCATCTACACTTCAGGAACCACAGGTGAGCCCAAGG
>JASHRC010000066.1 GCA_030037525.1 Candidatus Acidiferrales bacterium
CTGCTGGACGCGAACCGGGTTCAGCAGAAACGCAATTTGAGCCTCGCCGCGATCCACGGCCGCAATCGCCGCTTCCATTTCGCGCTCGTACCCGACGTTGTTTCCCTCCCCGACGGCTTCGGCGGTGATTCCCAGCCCTTTTTCGAGAACCAGACGGTGCAGCAAAACTACGTCCAGCCCGCGCTGGCCTTCGGAAAGATCGGCAAGCAGATGCTCGAGGTCGATTCCTCGCCGCATCACGAATAAGTAGAACTCCCCTGCGCCCGGCATCGGTGCCCCGGGATAAGCGCCGATGGTACGGCGGTTGGCGCTGATTTTTTCAAAATCCTTCCGGAACTCCTGGTAGGCCGCCGCGCGCTCGGCGGGATTCGCGAAGGGGTAAGAATACCAATCGAAGAAAGGTGCAAGATTGGAACGAAATTGGTCGAAGCGGAATTCGGTCAGGCCGGAAACGACACGATGCGTCGCGAGGATGGTGAGCCCGCTCGACTGAGCATTGATGAACGTGGCCATCGCAAATTCCGCGGCAGCCAGCGGATCGGTTTTGCCCGCCGCGCCGGAGCGCGATTGATTGCGATAGGCAAGCGCGGTTTCATAGCGATGATGGCCGTCGGCGATGACGAGTTTTTTGTCGGCCATGGTTGTTTGGATCCGCCCAATCAAGACGGGGGCGCTCACCGGCCATAGGCGGTGCGTCACGCCGAATTCATCTTCGAGTTCGACCTGGGGCTGGCCCGCTCGGGCTTCCTGCAGCCAGGCGTCGGTTTGGCGCGCGGGATCATCGTAGAGCAGAAAGAGCTGCCCGGTCTGTACGCACGTTTTCCGAAGCAACTCGAGGCGATCGGCTTTGGGACCCGAGAGCGTGGACTCGTGCCGGAACACGACATGTTGGTCGTAATCCTCGATGCGCAGCAGGGCGATGAAACCGGTTCTCAGGCGGCGCGTGAGCGTTCCGGGAACAACAAATTCCTGGGAATAGACGTAGATGCCCGGCGCGGCATCCTCGACCAGAATTCCCTCCGCCATCCATTGATCGATCTTGCTTCGGGCGCGTGTGTAGACATTATTTTCTGGCGTATCTCCAGGATAAACGCGTCCCTTTTCGACGGCGATCAAATTGTACGGACTTGCCGCGTAATAGCGGTTCTGCATTTCCCCGGTGATTTTGTCGTAGGGCTGTGTAACCACATCCCGCGGGGCGACGCGGCGTATGTCGTAGCGGTACGCGCGAAACGGTCGGATTTCAGCCATGCGGACCTCGGCGCGATCTTGGGGAGAAACGCATCATTTCGAGGCTCTGCACGGCGAAGTCCGGGGGATTCTTGCCACTGCTAGCCAGTGGCCAGTCTTACGCGGCGTCCACCAGTGTCTGCACTCTCCGTGTGTCCACGGCGAGCGGTTTTGACCCTTCCCGTCTCACACGTTCCGAGAGCGGTGTTCTGATCCCGATCGTGCCATAGGCGGCAGGACGGGCATCGCCACCGTCTTTCAGACAACGGAAGGTTTTCGTTTCTCTAGCCGCATTGGGAGTTGCGAGGAAGGGAAAAACCGATCCACGACCACTCTGAATTTGCCCTTCCACACTGACACGGCAGTATAGCGCAAGCACAAGGCAACCTTATATCCCCATGCCTGAAGGCAGGGACTTTACGGTTTCTTCTGGCAACGGCGGCTGATTGAGGTGCAAAAAGATCCGCGAAGGTCGCGATCGGTGCCGGTGCGTGTTTGCCGGGCGAGTCTTGGCTGAAGCACGCGCAGGGGGCTATCTGCGGTGCCAGAAATCAGCAGCGGGAGAAGTGAAAGCGACGGCGATCGCAGCCTTTCCTTGAATGCGCTTCCCTACGCGGACGACCCGGCAGTCCAGCTCGGCCTCGGTGCGCAAATGAACCAGAAACAGGCGCTGCTCCTCCCGCACAGGGGTTTCGAGCTCGAAAAGGCAGCCTTCGTCGTTGGCATCGATCGTCTCGACGTCTTCGTGAAACGGCAGCCCGTCTGCGTCTGAGCCGTAGACCAGCAGCTGAGCGCGATAGTCGTGGCGGAGGCTCGCGCGGCGATCGCGCTGCTCGATCGAAGCAGGCGGCGAACCACCGGGAGTCCGCGACCTTTCCCGCTCCGCTTGTTTCAGCAAATCCCAAATTCGGCTCACACCGTCTCCGATTCCCCGCGCAAGTCCACAATAACAATAAGGGCCTCGAGGCGGGGTGCGCTGAAAACGTCGATGACCGTGTCCATTTCACTACCCCAGAGCGGCGCGCGTGACAGCAGAAAACTCGCCGCATAGAATGACTTGGTGACTGGCACGGCGGCCAATTCGTTTTCCCGGGTGCATGCCCTCGTCTTCGACCTCGATGGAACTTTGATCGACTCGAAGCTCGACTTGGTCCTCTCTGTGAATGCCGCACTCGGACACCTGAACCGCGGGCCCCTTGAGCCCGAACGAATCTACGGCTATGTGGGCCAGGGCGCTCCCATGCTGGTTCGGCGGGCGCTGGGGCCAGCCGCCACGGAACGCGAAGTCGACGAGAGCCTCGCCTATTTTCTATCTTATTATCGCGCCCACATGCTGGACCACACGGTCACCTATCCCGGCGTTCGCGAAGGTTTGGAACTGTTGAAGGAACGTCCCATGGCGGTGCTCACGAACAAGCCGGTGCGATTCAGCCAGGGAATCTTGGACGGGCTCGGGATTGCCCATTATTTTCGGTACGTATACGGCGGGAACAGTTTTGCGACCAAAAAGCCCGATCCGGAGGGAATGAATGTGCTGCTGCGCGATTTCGGCGCGTCGCCCCGCGAGGCGATGATTGTCGGCGATTCCGAGGTGGACGTGCAAACGGCACGGAATGCCGGCACCTGGTCTTGCGGCGTGACCTATGGATTGGGCTCCGAGGGGCTTCGTTTTGATCCCCCGGATCTCCTGCTAGACAGCCTTGTCGAGCTTGCGCCGTTTCTTGCGACGTAAGCCGGCCGTTATAGAATCGAGCCGCTTTTGTCACATGCTGAGGAACCAATCATGAAGATGGTTCGAGTTCTGGGGCTCTGTGTCCTGCTCTCCGCCACGATGCTGCTGGCGCCCGCCGATCAGAATCAGGTCTGGACGGGAACTCTGGTCGATGCCTCCTGCTATCTGATCGACAACAGCCAATTCGGCAACGACCATCTGGACATGAAGCGATGTGGAACTGCCTGCCTCAAGATGGGCAAGCCCGCGGGGTTGGTGATGCCGGACAAGACGTTCTTCATTCTGCTGGCTCCCTCCCCAGATATTGCCGAATATGTCGGCCAGACCATTCGCGTGACCGGCAAGCTCAGGAACGGCTCGATTCTGGTCGATAGGCTCGAAGTGAAACAAGGTGCCGGCTGGGTGACCGCAAAACTCACCACCATGATGTGACCGCCCGGCAGCGATCGTCCCACACAACAAAGGCGCAAGCGCAGAAACCTCCGCGCGCATTGTTTGCGTCCAAGGTTTTGTGCGCCAGTTGTGAATCAACGACCGGCAAGATTTCCATCGGGGGGCAGGCGAACAGGCGTGCGTAAATTCCTAGTCTGGTTAATCCTCTTCGTAGTAGCTGCGCTCGGCGCGTTCGCCGATCTATGGTTCACCAGGATTCCCACCAACGTGGCCTACGTCACCGAAGAAGACGGCGGCATCTCGGTGATCGATCTCAACCGGCTGAGAGTGATCAAGCACATTCACCCGAGCGATGTGGCGCCGCGCGGCGTTGGCCTCACCTTTGACGGAGAATATCTGGTCACGGCGAACAAGAACACCGGTGATGCGACCGTGTTCGATACCCGCGGGCTCCGTCTCCGCCTGGTGCGCCGCATTGCTGTGGGCGACAATCCTGAATTCATCAAAATGTCTCCGACCGGCCAGTGGCTCTTCACTTCCTTCGAGCCCGGCTCCTCGAGCGGCCCGCCGCCGGAAACCGCTGTGGGCGAACAGCAGGAAGAGGGAAATGAGAAGCCATCGGAGATTGTGTCTTTCCGTGTGCAGGATTGGTCGCGCGGGAGCGTGTTTACGGCCGGCAAGGAAACCGAAGGGCTTGAGTTTTCCGCCGACGGCACCTTGCTGATCGTCGCAAACGAAGCGCAGGACACGATCGGCGTTTACCGTACGGACACGGGCCAGCCGGTGAAGACGATCGACCTGTCGATGTATGGCAGGCGCCCTCGCGGCGTGAAACGCTCGCCTCAGGGGAGCTCCTACGCGGTCACCATGGAAGGGTCGGGCACGCTACTTGTGCTCGATCCGGATTTCAACGTGACCAAGACGACAATGACCGCCGCAAAGCCGTATGGAGTTGGTTTCGACCGCCCCGGCAAAAGAATTTTCCTGGCCGCTGCGGCCGCGCGAAAACTCCAGGTCTATTCGGCGGACTCGCTCGCGCTGCTGGCCGAAGCTCCTATCGGCCAGCGCTGCTGGCATTTCACATTTACTCCGGATGATTCCAAGCTGTTGCTGGCCTGCGGCCGCTCGAACGATATCTATGTGATCGACGCGAACTCCTACAGCCCGATCACGGTGATCGGCGGATTCCAGACCCCCTGGGGAATACTCGCTTACCCCCGCGCTTACGGCAGCCTGGGGCTGCCGTGAAAAATCGACAATATCGTTCTCGCTCCAACCACGCGCCCATCCTACCGGGTGGGCGGATCTTTGGCAGAAACGAATCCGGCCTTGCTCACCAGCTCGGGTTGCCGCAGCGGAAACTTGCGGCATCGAACGGGTCGCCTTTCCCGTCGTAAATCGCAACCTTTGGATAGGGGCACGCCGGATGCGTGCGGTCCACCTCGCCCCCGACGCGATGCGACGCGACAATTTTGTCCGGCGCGATGCCCGTCTCGCGCCACTTTTCGATTACATCGAGCGCATCGAACGCGCCGTTGCTGCCGGTGCCGAAGCCAGGGCACATCCCCATCCCCGGCACCATAAACAGGCGCACGAAATCCTCCGTCTGGCTCGGACCTCCCATCGCCCCCAGCACGCTCTGGTAATAATCGATCAGGCCGCGCGGGGGAATCGCTGTCTCCTCCCAAGCTTGGTACAAAAGCAGTTTCCCGCCGTGCGCCTTGAAGAGGCGCAAGTCGGGATCATGTGAGTCCAGCACGGCGCCGTAGGTTGATTCGGCAAGCTTCGTAGCGCGATCCACATCAAACGTGTGGAAGTCCCACTGCGGATCTTGAAACACGATGCTCTTGAAAAATCCATTGTTAATGCTTAGCGGCTCGGGGCCTGTGATCATAACTCCCCAGCCCAGTTCGCTCCCCGGTTCGAAGCCAGGGTAAATCGGCTTTCCATCGGCGAACTTAGCCCCTCCATAGATCTTCTTTGCGGTTTCGACCTGCGGCTCGGTAAGGCAGGAAGCGTAGTCGGCCTTGCCGGGGCACCGAATCGACTCTGGATCGAAGTGACAGCGCGTCGGATCTTCCAGGAAGCCATCCTCGACGCCATCGAGCCTGTCGCACAGATCGAGCACGGCGCGGTGAATGACGGGGTATTTGCTGGGCGGGATGTATGCCGGCGCCTTCACTCCATCTTTGAGGTTCACCCAGGCAAGGTATTCCGAAACCGCTTGAAGATGTGTGATGTAGTAAGCCGGATCGCCCGCGGCAATTCCGTCGTAGTCGGTCGGAAACCTTTGCGCTTCCGTCAGCGCCTGGTTTCCGCCTTCGTGGCAACTGCTCCAGAAGGAAAGTTTTTCGGGCTTGCCGTAATAGGCGCGTAGGAGCGCCTTGGCGGCGAGCGCCGTTTCGTGTACCGCGCGATACCCCCAGTCCGCCACTTTTTCGGGATGACCGATGGCCCACACATCGGGCGCTTCGCTGGTTGCGTTCACATCCAGGTGGCCCGTATCCGTGGATGCGGTAGCCGAACCCCGCGAGACTTCCCGGGCAAGCCCTGCATAGCTGATCGAGCCGATGAATCCCGGATTGCCGATGCCGATGTATTTGCCGTTCCAGTTCTCGGGAATGGGCAACCACACTTCGAAGCCGATGTGTGAATCGCTCGTCGGGGCCGAGAATCCCGCCACACGGCAGAACGGGACCGAGACTTTCAGCCCGGGAGGGGTGCCGAAGCGTCCTCCCGTGCTGGGCACGTCGAAATCGGGCGGGGTGTGAATGGCCGTCGCCATGGTAATGGTGATGGTCGGAATTTCGAGCGATCGGAGACTTTCGCAGGATTGTTGCGCTGGCGCTCGCCCCAAAGCGCACAGCACAGCCGCAGCCAAGAATGCAGCCTTCATCGATCCCCCCGGAACGCTTCCGATTGACCTCGCGCGGCCCCAGGCCGCCTTGCCGATCGCGGTTCTCGCGCGGCGGGGTGGATTATACACCGCCGCACGGAAATCTCCGGCTGATCGACCGCAACTTGCGATCAGGCAGCCGAGAGCGGCAAATCGAGACTCAGCGTCTGTCTGCCTCAGGGATGAGGCATTCGTCGGGGCACCGCTTATCGAGGGAATGCGTTTATAATGGGTATCTAGGTAGCAGGATGGGGGTCCCGCACGGCCTGCTCCGCCCGGCTCGCCCTGCTGCTGAAAGGATACGAAGTATCCTGTCTCACGTCTAACGCAATGATACGCCCAAGGCCGAGAGAGCCTTTTCGTGTCAAAGGGAGAGAGCTATGAAGAGTAGTTATTTGCACATACCCCGGTGGGTAGCCCTAGTGGTGCTGGTCGCGGCGCTCGTCGGCGGAGGAATTCTGGCAATTGGACTCAGAGACTGGTCGGGCCACGAGGTTTTTGGTGCCTCAAGCCTCGATCTGCGGGTGGCGAGAAATGCAGAGCCTCTGCCGCTCGGCAATTTTACGAACGGCTTTGCGGCTGTGCTGAAGCCCGCACTTCCTGCCGTCGTAAATATCCACACTTCAAAGGTTGTGAAGCAAAGACAGAGTCAGTTTCCATTCTTCAACGACCCGATGTTCCGGCAGTTCTTCGGTGATCAATTCGGAGGAATCGTGCCGCCCCGGGCGGAGCGCGAAAGCAGCCTGGGCTCCGGCGTAATCGTCACGCCTGACGGCACCATCTTGACCAACAACCACGTGATCGACGGCGCAACCGACATTAAAGTCGATCTGAGTGACAAGCACGAATTTCAAGCGAAACTCGTTGGGACCGATCCAAAGACCGATATCGCCGTGCTTAAAATTCAGGCCACCAACCTGCCGAGCTTGCCGCTGGGTGATTCCTCGAAGCTACGCGTCGGCGACCTGGTTTTCGCCATCGGCGAGCCATACGGCTTGACCAGCACTGCCACCATGGGTATCGTCAGCGCCACGGGCCGCGGCGGCTTGAATATCGAGGGCTATGAGGACTTCATTCAAACCGACGCTGCCATCAATCCGGGAAACTCCGGCGGAGCGATGATCGACCTGCACGGCGATCTGATCGGCATCAACACCGCAATTCTTACCGAAAATGGCGGCGGCAACCAGGGCATCGGGTTTGCGATTCCGATCAACATGGCCCGCTCGGTGGTGGAGCAGATCGTTGAGCACGGCAAGGTCGTGCGCGGCTATCTGGGCCTGTATCCGCAAGACGTCAGCCCGGCGCTTGCCAAGCAGTTCGGACTGGCCGAGCCGACCGGCGCGCTGGTTGCCGAGATCGAGCCGAATACGCCGGCTGCTCGTGCGGGTCTGAAACGAGGCGACGTGATCCTGGCCCTCAATGGCGAGACCGTGACCTCGGCAAAC
>JASHRC010000067.1 GCA_030037525.1 Candidatus Acidiferrales bacterium
ACTCGCCGCCCTCGGACAGCTGGTCGCCGGCGTCGCTCATGAGTTGAACAATCCCCTCACCGGCATCCTGGGCTACGCCGACCTGCTTGGCGAAGAGGCACACAACGAAAAGACGAGCAAGCGAATCGAGAAGCTGGCAAACGAAGGCCGCCGCATGAAGCGCATCGTCGACGGCCTGCTGCGCTTTGCGCGCCAGACCAACGCTGCGGTGCGCGCGGTGGATTTGGAGGCGGCTCTCCGCGACGTCGTCCACCTCCGGGAATATCACCTTCGCAGCTTGGGCATCGAGACCCAGATCCAGGTGGAGCCCGATCTCCCAGCCATCGCCGTGGGGGAAGATGAGCTGAAACAGGTTCTGCTCAATGTCTTGAACAATGCCGTGGACGCGGTGGAAGAGAGCGCCAAGCGCGAAATTCGCGTTTCCGCCTCGCATCAGCCGGGACGCGTCATTGTGCACATTGGGGATTCCGGCCCCGGATTTGCCGAACTGGGCCGCGCGCTCGATCCGTTCTATACGACCAAGCCGGTGGGCAAGGGCACCGGCCTCGGCCTCAGCATCTGTTACGGGATCATGCAGGAATGCGGCGGTGAAATCTCACTTACGAACCGACAGCCCTACGGCGCCTTGGTCACGCTCGAATTTCCTGTAGCTCAAAGCCAGGAGGGTCGGTCCGGCACTCCTCCCCGCCTAGCATCGGTGATCTAAGACCGGCCCTCCGCGCAGGACTGCTTCAGGCCACTGCCGGAAGCGGGGCGCTTTTCAAAATGTAGGACCGATACAGCGTATCGCGCTGCGCGGGGATGTAGCCCGCATCGGAGATGATTCGGCGAAGCTCTTCCTCATTGGTACGGTTGCGCACGCCGGCGGCGTATACGACGTTTTCTTCGATCAAAATGCTGCCCACATCATCGGCGCCAAACTGCAATCCCACCTGGCAGATCTTGATTCCCGGCGTGAGCCAGCTCGACTGAACGTGATCGATGTTATCGAGGTACAGCCGGCTGATGGCCAGCGTTTTCAGATAATCGAACGCCGTCGTTTCGCTCACCTTCTTGCCCAGCGCCGTGTTTTCCGGCGCAAAAATCCAGGGAATGAACGCAGTGAAGCCGCCGCTTGCTTCCTGAATCCGGCGCAGCCGCTCCAGATGATTCACGCGGTGCCGGTATTCCTCGCCGCAGCCGAACATCATCGTTGCCGTGGTGCGCATGCCCAGCTTGTGCGCCTCGCGATGGACCGACTCCCATTCGTCGGAGGTGCACTTCAGCCGCGCGATGCGGTGCCGCACTTCGTCATCAAGAATTTCCGCACCCCCTCCGGGAATCGACTGCAAGCCTGCCTGGGCCAGCCGCGCGATCGTGTCGCGAGTCGTCAACCCCGACACTTCGGCGATGCACAGAATCTCCGGGGCGGAAAAGCAATGTAAGTGAACCTGGGGAAATCGCTCGTGAATCGACCGCAACATGTTCTCGTAATACTCGATCTTCAGATCGGGATGGAGACCGCCCTGCAGCAGCACCCCCGTGCCGCCCAGCGCGAGCATCTCCTCGATCTTCGTGTAAATCGATTCGAGCGGCTGGAGGTAACCTTCCTTGGATCCGAGTGGCCGGTAAAACGCGCAGAACGAGCAGTATTCTGTGCAGAAGTTGGTGTAATTGATGTTGCGGTCGATCTGGTAAGTCGCAACACGCGGATCGGTTTTCTCGCGGCGGACTTCGTTTGCGGCCATGCCAATGCCGATCAGGTCATCGGAATTGAAAAGGTCGAGTGCTTCCTCGGGCGTGATTCTCATAAGCGCGCTGCCCGCGTGGTTTCCGCCAAACTCCCCACCGAGGCAAATTTCAGAGGCTTGACAGGCGCGATCAGCCCATGCGCCGCAGCCTTTTGGTAATAGAGCTCGAGCCCGGCCAGGTTTTCGTTGTCCAGATCGAAATTGATGTTTTCAGTCAAATAACGCTCGAGCGCGCCCGGCGGCATATCCAGCTTGATCGACGCCGCTTCGCTGATCTCGCGAATGCGTTCCAGCCCATACTTCTTCGACGCGAGAAAATCTTGGGCCAGGCCCTCATCCACGATCCCCTCTTGGCCCGCCCAAAAGGCCAGAACCGATGCCTTATTCGTCATTTCCCGCCACTGGTGGGTCACGTCGTAGACGAAAATCGTCTCCAGGCCCGGCACGGGCATGTCTTCGAGGTCGCCCTCGCAGCAATCGCTCCCGCCGGGCGCCCGTCCGGCCAACGCTTCCATTTTTAGTGAAATTCGCAGCGCCGGATCGCCGATCACCAGAGCGGCGTCAGCGCTTCGGAGCATCCCGGAGGGGTCCGGCGGGGCCTCGATGAATTCCGGCTGAATGCCCCAGTGTTCTTTCGCTAGGATGCGGACCAGTGCGGCGGTGCTTCGCGAGCTGGTGTCGAGCGCGATTTTCTTGGCCTTGTCGATGGGCCGCTTGGATACGACGAGCAGGCTGCGCACCTCGCGCTTGGCCGCGATGGCCATCCTCGGAAGCACAACCATGCCGTCCATCCGCTGGTATTCAATGCTCGGAATGATGGCGATGTCGGCGTCGCCGCAGCGGAGCGCTTCGGCGCATTGCGACGGCACGGTGAAGGAAATCTCGTATTTCCCCGCAAGCGGACCGGCCGTAAAGCCCCAGACCAGCGGAGCTGTATTCAAATACTCGACAATTGATATTCGCAGCTTTCTCAATCTCGACTCCGCCCAATCGCCGCCATCTTACCACAGGGAGGTTGGAGGCTCGGCTTGGCGCGCCCCCCGAGGGGCAATCGTCAGCCGGGCCCGCTCTTGAAATCATAGTCCCGCAGCCGCCCGCGGCTCCGGGCTATCCTGGTGCCGACAACTCCCCGTATGGTGCGAGACCACTCGATCAGAAACGGAGTGTGGCTTTGAGCGCTTTCGCGTTGACCAGTAGACCGAGAGCGCTGGCGGCGCCGGAGACGAAGATATGCGCGTGAACGAGCGCGTCGACGGCACATCCTTCGCCGTTATCCACGGCGATGGCCAGTCCTCCGGATCTTTTCACCGCAGCCAGCAGCAAGCGGTCATTATTGCCGTTGCCAAACGCGGCGACATGGCGCAGTTGGAATCCTCTCGCGAAGTCGCGCTTCTCGATGTCCTCCGGCCTTTTCTTCCCCAGCCGGTGGGGCGCAACGATTCCTTTGAGTTGCTGTTGCGCGGTGCCGTAGGTGTCGGCTGTAATGATTTCGACATCGACCAGTTTCAACAGTCGAACGAGCAACGGTTTCACGCCAGAAGTCAATTTCCCGCCGCAGGAGAAAGTCCCGGTATAGTCACTGACGACGGTGTGGATGATGCGCTTGCCCAAACCGGGAATGTCGATCGCTAAGCCGGGTTTTTGCATGTTCGGCTTGTCCTCCCTGCGAAAAAAAGCAGATTTCGCCGCACAATACGCGGCTCGGCCCGGAATGGCAACCCGGATGGCCTGAGATATTGATTTGCGAGAACGGCCAGAATAATGTGAAGGGTAGATTTCAGGAGCTCGTCATGGCGCTGCGGCACGTGATCTTTCTAGGTGTGCTGTGGATCTTGATCGCCTCGGTCACCGTCACGGGTCGGGCGGTCAACGAAGGGCAACTTCCCTCGAACTTCATGCTGACGGGCGAGCAGATGTACAAGGAATACTGTGCTGCTTGCCATGGGAAGGATGGCAAGGGCCACGGCCCGCTGGCGGTGGTGCTGAAGACTCCTCCCGCAGACTTGACGACACTCGCAAAGCGCCACGACGGCAAATTCCCCTATGACTATGTGGGTAGTGTGCTCGAATTCGGGCCGGGGTTCCCCGCTCACGGTTCGTCGGATATGCCCACCTGGGGACCGCTGTTCCGTTACTACGACAAGCGAAACGAACGAATCGTGAAACAGCGTATTCGCGTCCTCTCGGACTACCTAGCCTCGCTGCAAGAGTGATCGGTGGATTTAGACCCGCGGCGATCGCCAGCCGGTGGCTCGGTAGCTCTGGGCCGCTTGACAACCTACAAACCCCTTACTAGCATAGGTTTCCGGCCTGATGGGGAGTCGTCGGAGGGCGCTGTGATCAAGTTGGATATCGTGAACGCCATCGTACAGAAAACCAGCATTACGCGAACCAAGGCGGAGCAGGCGGTCGAAACCGTATTCGAGGCCATGAAGAATGCGCTCGGCGGCGGACGCCGCATCGAATTGCGCCGGTTTGGCGTTTTTAATGTGAAACCACGCAAAACCGGCATTGGACGGAATCCTCGCACGGGGCAGCAGGTGAACATCCCCCCGGGCAAAGCAGTGCGCTTCAAGCCCGGTAAGGAACTTCAGGCACTTCCCGCTCCCACGGCCAACGAGTAGGACTCCAATTTCCCCGCGCACCGGTTGACCGAACCGGTGCGTTGGCAACCGTCAACGCATCCAACTCGTGATGATGAACCCAGCGAGGCCGGACGCATGAGCAGCGGGAACGGCCAGGGGCGGATCCCTGTCGAGATCCTGGAACGAAGTTTCCCTCCGCTTCCAGAGTTCCCATCGGCTCGGCGTGAGCGCCGTCCGCTGTGGCCTGCGCTGATTCTGTTTCTCCTCACCGTAGTTTCCACCCTCGCGGTGGGGTCGGAATTTGCGCTTTCCTATGCCGAGAATCGCGAGCCATTCTCAGGGGACCAGAATCCGCTCCTGATGATGGCGCTGCCGTTTGAACATCCGTCACTGCTCGCGTTGGGGGTTCCTTTTTCGTTCACGCTGATGGCGATTTTGTTGGCGCACGAACTGGGACATTACTTTGCGGGAAAAGCCTACGGAATTGACGTGAGCTATCCGTATTTCATTCCCGCGCCGAATTTATTCGGAACGTTTGGCGCATTCATCCGCATCCGATCGCCGATTACGACCCGGCGAGCGCTGTTTGACGTGGGGCTCGCTGGACCGGTGGTGGGATTTTTGGTTGCGCTGCCGGCGATGGCCTACGGCATGGCCACGTCGAAGATTGTGATAGGCGCGGAGGACCGCGCCGAACTGGTCTTCGGCCATCCCCTGCTCGAGCGGTTTTTCGCCTGGGTGTTTCACCCCAACGTAAATGTCAGCTGGGTGCTGCTGAATCCGGTGGCGCACGCAGCGTGGGTGGGGCTTTTTGTGACCGCGTTGAACCTGCTGCCGGTGTGGCAGCTCGATGGCGGGCACGTGATGTTCAGCCTGATAAGCGAGTGGCACCGAAAAATCTCGGTTGCGGTTTCGCTGCTGCTGTTGGCGATGGGCTGGCTCGCGACGAGAGGCAGCTCGGGCGCGTTTTCCATTTGGTACGCTTGGGGAACCATCCTGCTGATTCTGAGCCTGCGGTTCCGGCACCCGCCGCTTTACGACCGTTGGCAGCCGCTCGATGGCGCGCGCATCGGGTGGGCCGTCGTTGGACTCGTGATTTTCGCCTCCTGCTTCACTCCCTGGCCGGTCCAGTAGCGCGCCAATTCCGTTCAGACGAGGCTGGCGGGATCGACATCCACGATGACGGCGGTGGCCGGGATTTCCTTCGCCGCCGAGAAGTCCATCGCCGCAGCCAAGGCTTTGCCCAACACCGCACGGCGCGGCGCCTTCAGCAGGAACTGAAAACGATATTCGCGGCGCAGGCGTGCGAGCGGCGCAGCCGCAGGGCCCAGCACCTTGAGGCCCTGTTTCTCGAAGGGCCCGAAACAGGCGGCCAGCGAGCGCGACCAGCGAATCGCATTTTCCACTTGGGGGTCGCACACCAGCACGGTCGCAAGCGCTGCGAAGGGCGGGTAGTGCAGGGCGCGGCGAAACTGCGCTTCTTTTTCGTAAAAAGAAAGGTAGTCCTGCTGCGCAGCGTATTGGATCGCGTAGTGATCCGGATAATAGGTCTCGACCAGAACTTCGCCCGCCAATTCGCCCCGTCCTGCGCGCCCGGCCACCTGCGTGAGCAACTGAAAGGTCCGCTCGGCGGCCCGAAAGTCGGGCCGGCCCAGCGCCAGATCGGCGGAGACAACACCCACCAGAGTGACCCGGCTGAAGTCGTGGCCCTTGGCCACCATCTGCGTGCCCACTAGGATGTCGACTTCTCCTTTCGAAAACGCCCCCAAAACCTGCTGATAGGCGCGTTTGGTGCGTACCGTGTCGCGATCGAGGCGGGCAACGCGCGCGTGGGGAAACTCACCGCGCAGGTACTCGTCAACCCGCTCGGCACCGTCGCCCACAAAGTACATGTAGGGGGCTCGGCATTTCGGACATTGCTTGGGCGGGGGGAGCGCAAAGCCGCAGTAGTGGCATTCCAGGCGCTGGCGGCTTTTGTGGTAGGTCAGCGCGATGCTGCAGTTTTGGCACTCGACGATGGCGCCGCAGCTGCGGCAGAGCAGTGACCACGAATAGCCGCGCCGATTGATGAGCACCATCGCTTGGGTACGCTCCTCGAGTCGCAGCGCGATGGCCGCTCGCAACGATTCCGAGATGGGCGCGGTGCGGTGATGCTGTCGAAACTCTGCGCGCAGATCGATGATGCGAACCTCGGCCAGCGGGCGATTCTGAACGCGTGACCGAAGCGCCAGCAGACGGTATTTGCCCGCGCGCGCGTTGTGAAAGCTTTCCAGCGAAGGTGTGGCCGAGCCGAGCAGGGCCACGGCTCCTTCCAGGCGAGCGCGATAGACGGCCGTATCGCGCCCGTTGTAGCGCGGAACTTCCTCCTGCTTGTAGCTGGATTCCTGCTCCTCGTCGACAACGATCAGGCCGAGCTTTTCAAGGGGCGCAAAAACCGCCGAGCGAGTGCCGACCACAATCGAGGCTTCGCCCCGACGCACACGCCACCACCCACGAGCGCGTTCGACATCCGCAAGCCCGCTGTGGAGAACAGCGACGCGGTCGCCAAAGCGCGCACGCACGAGCCGGCCAACCCACAACGTAAGCGCGATTTCGGGGACGAGAACGATGGCCGTACGGCCGCGGGAAACAGCCATTTCGATCGCTCCCAGATAGACCTCCGTCTTGCCGCTGCCGGTGACCCCGTGCAGGAGCGCCGTCGAAAATCCGCCGGCCACCATTCGGCACCCGATGTCTTCGAGCGCAGCCTTTTGCTCGGCATTCAAGACGTTTGCGGGCGGGACGAAATCGATCTCCCAAGGATCGGCGCCGGGCGTGATCGGCTCTTCCCAGATCTGGAGCAGGCCTGCTTTTTCCAGGCGGTGAATGGCGGAGCGAGAGACCTGTACGTCGTCAAGAAGGACCGGGAGCGGCAAAGGGCCACGTTCGGCAGTGAGGGCTTCGCGGATCCTGCCCTCCGCTTCGCCCCTGGCTGATTCGAAGGCATCACCGCGCCAGGCCACAATTTTTTGGGTGCGGGTCTTGCGAAAGTGCAGAGCCTCCGACACGACAAGATAGCCGCGGCGAACCAATTTCTCCGCAAGCGCCTCCCCTCCGGGTCGACGGCGGAGGCGTGCGGAGGTTGATGACCCCTTCCGATCGAAGTATTTCAGCAGAGCGAACTCCGCCGATTCTGCTCCGGCGATTTCGGCGAGTTCGCGGAAATCTTCGCGGCCGGAATCGGTGAGGGTATACGTGCGGTCCTCGCGAAGCTCGATTTCCGGTGGGAGCATCGCACGGAACGTTTCGCCGATGGGCGCCAGGTAATAGCGGCTGATCCACTGGCCCAGCTCGAGGAGCTGCGGCGGGAGCGCCGGAAGCCGGTCCAGCACCTCCCGGAGCGGTTTGACTCCCTGGACTTCCGGAGCGTGATCCGACTCGGCCAGGACAATTCCAACCATCGCTCGCCGGCCGAACGGAACGACGACGCGGCGGCCGACGAGCGGTTCGCCGCCCCGTGGTTCCGGAACAGCGTAGCTGAAGGTCGAGCGCAGCGGCACTGGAAGGGCGACTTCGCAATAGCGCAGGGACATGTGCGCCCTAGTGTAGCAGCCCGAAGCGCGGCCCTCTCTCCAGAAACTCCGCGCCGGTCCTTGTGTTCGGCGGCCGGAATCACATCGATGCCGTCAATTTTGGTCAGATCTGTTACAAGTTTTGCCAGAGGCAGATAGCCGCCTGCGATCAGCAGCTCGAGCCAAATCTCGCTAGCGGCGCCTGGGAGGCTCCAGGCCCAGCAGAGCCATGATTTTTTGCAGGTCCTTCCAGACTTCGCCCTTCGCGGCAGGATTGCGAAGCAGATAGGCGGGATGGTAGGTGGCGATCAGTTTCGCGCCGCGATAATCGAACCATTCACCCCGATAACGCGAAATGCCCTGGCTTGTATTGAGCAGAGTCTGCGCGGCGCAGGCGCCCAGGCAACAGACGGCCTTCGGTTGGATCACCTCGAGCTGGCGAATTAAGTAGGGCGAGCAGGTGGCGATTTCGTCTTTCTCGGGCAGCCGATTCTCCGGCGGCCGGCACTTCACCACGTTGCAGATGTAAACATCGGAGCGGCGGAGACCCATCGCCTCGATCATTTGGGTGAGCAGTCGCCCCGCGCGGCCGACGAACGGCTCGCCTTGAACATCTTCATCGTGCCCAGGTCCTTCGCCAACGAACACCAACTGCGCTTTGGGATTGCCGACGCCGAAGACGATATGGGTGCGCGCCTTGTGCAGTTTGCAGCGAGTGCAGTGGGGGCCAATGTCGGTGTGGATGCGCTCGAGGCTGTCGTCCTCGATCCGCTCCTCGAAAAGAGATATGCCCACCGGTTGCGGCATCCGCCCGGCGGTGTTGATAGCGCTGACAGGCAGGGGCGAAGCCGGACCTATTCCCCCGGGAACCGGCGGGGTGCCGGGAACAGCCGCTGCCACGGCGATCGGAGTCTCGATCGGTCGAGCCGCCGTTCTGGAATTCATGGGGGCACCGATTTCCGCTGCTCGCGGCGCGCGCCCGAGATGGAACGGGCCGAGGCCGAGCTCATCGGCGTAGCGCAGCCATCCTGCTGCTCTTTCTCGCACCTCTGGATCCTCCCGACTCACATCTTCGGCTTGACCAACGCCTGATACACGGCTGGCCGGCTGATCTGTTCGACGTTGGGCTGGTTCGGGCCGATCAGGTGCTGGGTCATGCCCACGAAGACAATGTCGTAGCTTGGATCGATCCAGAACCAGGTATCTGCGGCACCCAGCCAGAAAAAGGTGCCTTTGCCCACGATTTCGTCGGCGGCAGCAGGATCGCTGAAGACGGCACAGTCGTAGCCCCAGCCCAGGCCGGGGCGAATCGTTTCAGGGCCGATGGAGAATTCGCCCGTCATCAGGCTGGGCGCGAGGTGATTTGACGACATCAGCTCGACGGTGGCGGGACCGAGGATGCGAACGCCGTCGAGTTCGCCGCCGTCCAAGAGCATCTGCGCAAAGCGCATGTAATCATAGGCGGTCGAGACCATGCCGCCTCCGCCGGAAGGCATCGTGGGCTGCGAGCTGTAATCACCCAGGCCCAAATTGGACGCCGCCGTGATGGGCACCAGCGCCCCAGGTGAGTCTTCGCCATAGAGCGTGGCGAAACGATTCCGTTTCTCCTTGGGAACGTAGAAGCCGCTATCCTTCATCTGGAGCGGCGCGAAGATATGGTCGTGCATGAAATCGGGGAGCGATTGGCCCGATAGTTTTTCGACCAGGTAGCCCTGAATGTCCATCGAGACGCTGTAGACCCATTTCGTACCGGGCTGGTAAAGCAGCGGGATGCCCGCGAGCTTGTCGATCATCTCCTGAAGGTTTCTCGACGCCAGCACGCCCTGAGACCGATAGGCCTGATCCACCGGGCCATTGCCGAACGAGCCGTAGGTGAACCCGGCAGTGTGCGTCATCAGCTCGTGCATGGTCGGAGGATGGACGGGATCTTCGAGCAGCCATTTGCCGTTTCCGTCGACACCCTTGAAAACCTTGAGGTGCGCAAATTCGGGGATGTACTTCGAGATGGGGTCCTGGGGATTCCATCGGCCCTGTTCGTAGAGAATCATCATGGCCACGCCGGTAACCACCTTGGTCATCGAGAAGATGCGAAAAATCGTGTCGGTGGTCATGGGCGCGGAGCTGGCGAGGTCCTTCTTGCCGTACGCTTTGAAATCGATCAGTTTGCCGTGGCGCGCGAGGAGCGTGACGGCCCCTGCCATGGTTCGCTTGTTGTCGATTTCCCGCTGGATGGCCGTGTGGAGACGCTCTAGGCGCTCGGAGGAGAAACCCACCGATTCGGGTTTCACCACGGTGGAGTTCGCCGCCCGCTGCTGGGCGCGCGGGCAGGTTCCGACCAAAGCCACCAGAACCAGTCCACAGGCAATTCGCGCCTGCCAGAGCTGCGCTTGTCTCATTCCCTTTCTCCGATCCGCGAGCGAGTCGGTGCGGATTTTCGAAGTTTGTAGCTTACTGGCGCGAAGGTGTCAATGCGCGCGAGTTCGGGGATTACGCGAGCGCGAGGATTTGGTCGAGGATGCGGTTGGCAACTTCGAATTTGCTGAGCCTGGGCAGGGGAATCTCGCGACCGTCGCGAAGGAACAGCGTGACGATGTTCGTGTCACTATCGAATCCCGCGCCTGGCTGGGTGAGGTCATTGGCGACGATCATGTCCGCGTGTTTGCGCGCAAGCTTGCCGCGGGCATTTTCTCGCACGTGCTCGGTCTCTGCAGCGAAGCCGACCAGCAGGCGAGACCCCTTCTCGCGGCCTAATTCGGCGAGTATGTCCGGCGTAGGCTCCAGCTCCAGCACCAGGCGGCCGCCGCCACGCTTCATCTTTTGCGCCTGAGGCGCGGCGGGGCGATAGTCCGAGACGGCGGCAGCCATAATGACGATCTTTCGATCCGAGGCTCGCTCGCGAACCGCATGGCGCATTTCCTCGGTGGTACGGACGGGCACCCAGTCGGCCCCTTCCGGCACCGGCAAATCGGTCGGCCCGCTGATCAAAACGACATGTGCGCCGCGACGAATGGCGGCTTCCGCCAAAGCGTAGCCCATCTTGCCCGAAGAGCGATTGGTCAGAAAACGAACTGGGTCGACATCTTCGCGCGTCGGACCCGCCGTGACCAGGATGGTCTGGCCGTCCAGATCGTGCCGCAACCCCAGCACAGCCGAGACTCTCTGGACGATCGCTTCGGTAGAGGCGAGGCGGCCCGCGCCGGTCATGCCGCAGGCCAGATAGCCTTCGTCTGGCTCGACCACCTGGACGCCGCGCGCCCGAAGCCGTTCGAGGTTTTCTCGGGTCGCAGGATGCTCCCACATGTTGACGTTCATGGCGGGCGCGACCACCACGGGAGCCTTGGTCGCCAGATACAGGGTGGTGAGAAAATCGTCGGCGATCCCGCTTGCGAAGTGGGCCAGGATGTCGGCCGTCGCAGGCGCCACGAGAAGCAGATCGATTCGCCCGGCGACGGCGATGTGCTCGATGGCGCTTTCCACATTGGCAGGCGCCGCGTCGAGCGAGCCGAACATTTCGGTGATGACTTTGTTTCCGGTGAGCGCCGCGAAGGTGAGCGGCGCGATGAACTCCTGCGCCGAGCGGGTCATCACGACCTGAACATCGAGCTTTTCCTGCTCGAGACGGCGAACGAGCTCAGCGGCCTTGTAAGCCGCGACCCCGCCCGTAACACCCAGAGCAATTTTCATCGCAACCTCTGCTACTTGCGGCGCTTCCCGTCCGTCTCTTCCGATCCCTCGGTGAGCTCGGGCAGTTCGTATTCCAGTAGCCCTTGCTGCAATTCCTCTTCGGCGATACGCGTGGTTTTGCGTGCCCTCGGGTTTTCCACCAGCGGCCTGGCGCCCACCATCAACTGCCGGGCGCGGCGCGAAACGACCACGACGTAAGCAAACTGGCTGTCCGGCGCTTCTTTCAGAACGGGCATAATGAAGATCAGCCTCCAAAAGTCTCGAGAATTTCGTGAATTCGCCTTTCTTCTTGCTCGACGCGGCAGCGGGAGCCGAGTGCAATGGCCTGCGTTTCGCGGCTGGCGCGCTCCAGATCGTCGTTGATCACGACGAAATCGTACACGCGGTAGTTCAAGATCTCCTGGCGCGCGCGTTCGAGCCTGCGCTGGATCTCATCCTCGGAATCCTGGCCGCGCTCGCGGATGCGGCGCTCTAAATCCTGGCGCGAAGGCGGCAAGACGAAAACGGCCACCGCGTGCGGCAGCTTCTTCTTGGCCTGGAGCGCGCCCTGTACGTCGATTTCAAGCACGAGATCTTGCTCCCGCGCGCGCGCCAGCTCGAGCGACTTCAGAGGCGTGCCGTACCAGTTTTTCTCGAAAACCTGCGCGTATTCGAGGAATTCGCCCTGCGCCACCATCCGCTGAAACTCAGCTTGAGTCACAAAATTGTACCATTTACCGGCAGCCTCCGTCTTGCGCGGGGGGCGCGTCGTGCACGAAACCGACGGCATGAACCCCGGCAGCTCCAGAATCCTCTCGACCAGAGTCGATTTCCCCGATCCAGAAGGCCCGGAAACGATCAGGATCAGTGGTTCTCGGCCGCTCATTCGATGTTTTGCACCTGTTCGCGAAGTTTCTCGACTTCGGACTTGATCTCCAGGCCCAAAGTGGTGATTTCGACGCCTTCCGACTCGTGGCCGGGAGTTTTGGAAAGCAGGGTATTGGCTTCGCGCTGCATCTCCTGCAGGAGGAAGTCGAGCTTCTTGCCAGCGTCGGCCGCTGTGGCCAGAACGGATTCAAACTGGCGAACATGACTGGCCAGACGCGCCAGTTCTTCCGAGATATCGCTGCGTTCGGCGGCAATGGCGGCTTCCTGCGAGATTCGCATGGGATCCAGCTGCGTTTCGGCAAGCAGCTCCCGCAGGCGCGTTTCCAGGCGCTTTGCGAACGCGGGGCGGGCGCGCTCGGCAAGCACGCGGACGCTGGCGGCAAGTTCGGTGATGCGGCCGAGACGGCCCAGCAGTTCTTGGCGCAGGGATGCGCCTTCATGCTCGCGCATGCGGTCGAGTTTGTCCAGCGCCTCGGTGAGGCATAGAATCACGACGCCTTCTGACTTGGCGAGTTCTTCGTCGAGCGAGGCGGCAGGCAACCCGATCACGCCTGGCAAGCGGAAGATCGAGGCGAGGTCGGGCTCGGCAAGAATGCCGAATTGCTTTCGCAGTCCATTGACCGCTTGCACGTAGGCGGCGGCCACCTGCTCGTTGATCGCCAGCGCCGCGGGGCCGGCCGGCTCGTAGCGCAGAGTGACGTCCAAGTGGCCGCGGCGAACCCGTTGGCGAATGATGTGCCTCATGCGCGGTTCGAGAGGCTCAAAACCTTCCGGCACGCGCAAGTGAAGATCCAGAAAGCGATGATTCACGCTGCGCACCGAAACGCGCATGCTGAAACCGTGTTCGACGCGCTCGGCCTGCGCGTAGCCGGTCATGGATTTCAGGGGTTTTGCCCCCGCTCGGGCGGACTCGGCAGCCGAGGGACTGGGTGGTGCGTCGGAGGTGGTCATCACTCCGGGCCTGCGGCGCGGGAAACGGGCTCGGCATCGCGGAATTGCATGTCGTACAGACGCGCGTAAAGCCCATTGCGTAACAGCAATTCCTCGTGCGTGCCGCGCTCGCGAATCGTTCCGTCCTCCAGCACGGCGATCAGGTCCGCGCGGCGGATCGTCGAGAGCCGGTGCGCGATCACGAAGACGGTGCGGCCGCTCATGAGATTGTTGAGGGCCCGCTGCACGAGCATCTCGGACTCGGAATCGAGTTCCGAGGTCGCCTCGTCGAGAATCAGAATCGGCGCGTCCTTGAGCAAGGCGCGGGCAATGGCCAGCCGCTGGCGTTGTCCTCCCGAAAGGCGCTGGCCGCGGTCGCCGATCACCGTGTCGTAGCCGAGCGGCATTTGGGTGATGAACTCGTGGGCCAAAGCCGCCTGCGCTGCGGCCACGATCTTTTCTCGAGGCATGCTCGGTTGGCCGTAGCAGAGGTTGTTGCGAACGGTGTCGTTGAACAGGATGTTCTCCTGCGTGACGATGGCCATTTGCTCGCGCAGCGAGCGCAGCGTGACGTCGCGCACATCGTGACCGTCGATTCGAACGGCGCCAGAAGTCACGTTATGAAAGCGCGGCAGTAGATTCACGAGGGTGGTTTTTCCGGCCCCGCTTGAGCCGACAATGGCAACCACCGACCCCGCTGGCACGTCCAGGTCGATGCCCTTCAGGATCAGCGGCCCGCCGTCGTAGGCAAAGCTGGCATTGACAAATTGCACCGCGCCGGTCAAACGCGGCAGTCGCTCGGCGCCCGGAGCGTCCATCACCTCGCGCGGAAGATCCAGATAAGAGAAAACCTGTTTGGAGGTTCCCGCCGCCTGCAGGAAAAGTTGGTAGACATTGCCGAGACGCTTGATTGGCTCATAGGCCTTGAACAAGGCGTAGGCAAACGCAACGAACAGGCCGACGGTCATGCGGCCTGCTTTGATCTCCCCGCGCGCGGCTAGCAAGACCAGCGCTACAACCACCGCCCCGAGCAGATCCATCACTGGGGAGGTGGCGGCGAAGGCCCGGATCCAGCGCATGTTTTCCTGCAGGAGCCGGCGCGCCGATTCGCGAAACTTGCCAATCTCAAAGCCCTCCATGCCGAAAGCCTTCACCACGCGATTGCCCGTGATGGTCTCTTGCAGGATGTGGCTCAGGTCGGCCAAGCGCGAGCGGCTCTTTTCCGAAGACCGGCGAATGTGCCTTCCAAAATTTGCAACCGGCCATACCACGACCGGGATCAAGACGGCCGATTCAAGCGCCATTCTCCAGTTGATCACCAGAAGAACACTCACAAAGGCGACCAGCGCAAAGGACTGCCGAAACAGTTCTGCGAACCAATCCGAGAAGGCATTGCGCACCTGCTCGATGTCGCTGATCACCGCGGACATCACGCGGCCCGTCGGGTTATATTGAAAAAATCCGATGGGCTGCTGGACAACCTGCGCATAGACGTCGTTGCGAAGGTCGGTGACCGCAGAAAGACCCACATGCTGAATCAGAATGCTTCCCACGTACTCAGCCGCTCCCTTGGTCAGCATCAGCAACAACAGGGCAACGGCGAAAATGTCCCAGACGTTGTGAAAATGACGAGGGGCAAAGGAGTGCAGATCGATCACCTGATGGGTGTAGGGAATCTTGAAGAGCACGAGGGCCTGGGCGGTCGAGCGCGGGTTCAGAATCACATCGAAGGCGGGACGAAGCGCGAAAGCCACCAAAAACTCCGCCGCCCCCATCACGGCAATCAGCAGAATTCCCAACATCAGCCGCGGCACGTACGGGCGCAGGTAAACTAACAGGCGCTGAAGCTCCTGCTCGACGCTCGCGCGTGAGTTGGCTTCCATCAATTCGGGTGTCGGCATCCGATCCGAGTATGGCCTACGACGCTGGGACTTGACCCTTTACTCGCCCATGTAAACCCATCTGGCGTATTCGCGCAAGGCGTAACAGCGGCTCTGTTCCGCGCCATTCAGCGCGGCATGTTGGCAAGACCCAGCTGCATCGCGCTTCGGTCAGAAAGCCGTTCGCTCATTTCGCGAAATACACCTGCTTGCCGCGCAAGCCATCGTGCGAATGGCGCAGCGGCAAGGTCCCTGGGGGCGGCTGCCGCAGGTGCTCTGGCACCGACTCGCCCGTCATTCCTTTCGCCGGCGTGACGCCGCCATCGGCCAGCACGAGCGCGCCCGTCACATAGCTCGCCTCGTCGGATGCCAGGAAGGCAAAAATGTTCGCCATCTCTTCGGGGGTTCCGCGCCGCCCGAGCGGAACCATCCCGTCGATCATCTTCTGCACTTCGAGGCCGAGCGGGCCGCCCGGGCCGCGCGTCCATGCCGTATCGATCGCGCCGGGACAAACACAGTTGACGCGCACTCCGTACTTGGCCTGCTCGAGCGCCACGCCCTTCGCGAAGGCGTGCAGAAACGCCTTGCTCGCGCCATAGGGGGTGAAATTCGCCGAGCCGTTGATGCCTGCTTCCGAACCGGTGAAGAGAATGTTGCCGCGGGTTTTTTGCAGGTGGGGCAGCGCGAATTTCGTCATCAGGAAAGCCGTGCGGATGTTCGAGCGGACCGTGCGGTCGAAATCCTCGATGCGATAGACGTCCGTCTCCGCATTGGCGATGAAAATTCCGGCGTTGTTCACCAGGATGTTGAGTTGCCCGAAGCGCGCCACCGCTGCCTCGACGCACGCGCGCGCCTCCGCCTCTTCGGCTAGATCGCCACGAAACGTTTCCGCTTCGCCGCCGGTCGCGACGATCGCTTCCGCCACGTCGTCGACCGGATCGGACGGCAATCCGGCCAGCGCCAGTCGCGCACCCTCGCGCGAGAATTTGTGGGCAATGGCCTCACCGATCCCCGTTCCCGCGCCTGTGATGATTGCAACTTTGTCCGCAAGCTTCATTCGGTCCCTCCGTTTGAGCCATTGATGATACCTCGACCCGGGCTGCGCCTGACCCCGCACGGCACCGACCCATCGGCCATTCGGGGTTTCAGCGGGGGGCGGAGGCTTGGGCCGCGGCGGGAAGGTAGACCAGGCGCGCGTCGGTGACCGAAGGCAACGAGCGAATTTCCTGCACCACCAGCGGGCTGACGTCGCCATCGAGGCCGACCAGCGCCAGCGCCTCGCCGCCTCCGACCGGAGAGCGGCGGCCGAGGGCGAACGTCGCGATATTGACGCCCAGATTGCCGAGCGCGGTGCCGATGCGGCCGATGACGCCGGGCACGTCGATGTTGCGGGAAAGAAGCAGGGTGCCTTCGAGCGGCGCTTCCAGGCTCATACCATCGAGCGAAACGATGCGAGGGGAGCCGTCCAGCCCGAGGGTGCCTTCAAGCGCGAATTCGCGGCTACCATCGGCGATCGAGACTTCGACTGTATTGGCAAAGCCGTGCCCGCGACGCCGTGCGGCTTCTTCGACCAGCAGCCCGCGCGCGGCCGCCTCCGCGGCTGCATTAACGAGGTTCACTTTTTCATCGAGCACGGAATTGAGGGCGCCGGCCAGCACCGCACTGCGAATCACGTGCGAGCCGAGCTCCGCTGGCTCACCCGCGTAGCGGATGCGGATGCGGCTGAAGCTGCGCGAGGGCACAGCCTGCGCCGCGAACGAGCCAAGGCGTTCACCCAATTCCAGATACGGCCGCAAGCGGCGATACTGGTCGGGCGAAAGCGCGGGCATGTTGACGGCGTTGCGGATAATGCCTTCGGCGAGGTAGTCGCGCACTTGCTGCGCGATGGCAGTGCCAACTTCTTCCTGGGCTTCGGCCGTCGAGCCGGCGATATGCGGAGTCGCAATCACGTTGGGCAGACCGATGAGCGGCGAATTTCTGGGAGGCTCCTGCGCAAAGGTATCCAGGCCGGCGCCGGCAAGGTGGCCGGAGCGAAGAGACTCGGCGAGCGCGGGCTCGTCGATCAATTCGCCGCGGGCGCAATTGATGAGCCATGCGCCTTTTTTCATCTTCCCGAGCGCGGCCGCGTCGATCATTTTTTCGGTGGCGGCACTGAGCGAGGTGTGGAGCGAGAGCACGTCGGAGCGTTTGAGCAATTCCTCGAGTGGAACCAGGTCCACCTCCACTTCGTGCGCGGCGGCGGCAGTGACGTAGGGATCGTAGGCCAACACTTTCATTTCCAGAGCGCGAGCGCGGCGCGCCACTTCGGTGCCAACGCGGCCCAGGCCGACCAGGCCCAGCGTCTTGCCGCGCAGCTCGGTGCCGGAAAATGCGGATTTCTCCCAGCGGCCGGCCTGAGTCGAGGCGTTGGCCTGCGGCACCGCGCGCGCGAGGCTGAGCATGAGCGCGAGCGTGTGTTCAGCAACGCTGACGGCGTTGCCGCCAGGCGTGTTCATCACCAGGATGCCGCGATGAGTGGCGGCCTCCACGTCTACGTTGTCCACGCCGACGCCGGCGCGGCCGATGACGCGCAGCTTCGCGGCCTTCTCCAGAAAACCTGCGGTCACTTTGGTGGCACTGCGAACAACCAGCGCGTCCGCCTGGGCGAGTTCGCTCGGCAGGGCCGCGGCAGCGGGAGTGAGCACCTCCCAGCCGGCCTCCCGCAGAAGCGCAATTCCACGCTCGCTGATCTTGTCCGCAACAATGATTTTCATCAATCTTCAAGCCTATCGGGAGCAAACGGCGGTGTCAATTCTCGATCCGGGCGCGGCGATGCGTGTGATATTCTTGGAAAAAGCCGAATGAGTTACATCGAGCGCATCCAGGCGGACCTGACCGCCGCCATGAAGTTGAAAGACGAGTTGCGGCTGAGCACGCTGCGGATGATGAAGTCTGCGCTCAAGAACAAAGAGATCGAAAAAGTGCGGCAGCTCGACGACATGGAGTCGCTCCAGGTGCTGCAGACGCTCGTTAAACAGAGGCAGGACTCGGCGCATCAGTTCAGGCACGGCGGGCGCAAGGACTTGGCGGAAAAGGAGGAGAAGGAAATCCTCATTATTCAGGAATACTTGCCGGCCGCTCCCACCGACGCCGAGATGCAACACGCCATCGAAGCGGCCATCAACGAAGAAGGAGCGAACTCACTCAAACAGATGGGCGCCGTCATCAAGGCGGCGCGCGCAAAGCTAGAAGGCAAAGCGATCGACGGGAAAGCTCTGAGCGACCGCGTGCGCGAGCGCCTCGCCCAGAAGAGCTGATCCGCGGCAGTACTGCGGAAGTACTGCGGCTCTCTGTTTCGTTGAGTTCGGAGCGGATTAGGGCGTCGCGCGGCGCAGGACGGCAGCGGACTGCTGGTCGGCTGCGACCTGCTCCAGGAAATCGCGAATGGCAGAAAGCCTTTCCTGGGGAACCAACACCTGTTTGATTTCGAATGTGCGTTTGTAGTGCAGAACGCCATCAGAGAATTTCGTCTCACTTTTGTACGTCGCATAGTCGCAATCGGCTTGAAGCGGTTGCGGCAGCCCGTCGGGGACGAAGCCCGCCGGCACGGTGATGTCGAAGATGTCGTCCTGGCGCGTGGCTTCCTCAAACTCGATGGGATACCGCCGCCGCTTTTGCTCGGTGAACAGGCGGAGCAGCGAGGTGGATTTGTCACCCAAGACGCGGGGGCGAACAAAGAGCAGATCGCCGGCGGCATTGGCGTAACGGGGGGAGACCAGCTTGTAGGTTAACGAAAGCGTTTGGTCATCCTGGTCGAGGTTCCCGATGGAAGCCGAAGTAAGCCTGAAATTGTCGAGGAAATTTGCGAGAAAACGGTCAAAGACTTCGACGCGCTTGGAGGGCTCGCGATCGAGAAACTCCTCGCGTTCCCGCTGGGCGGGTCCGCCCCACTGGAGTTCGCGAATTTCGCCGGACAGATCGCCGGTCGGAGTGAGGTCGAACTTCGCGGTGCGCAGCAAGCGGTTCGTGCTGGCCGGTAGCAGGGGCAGAGATATCAAACGCCCGCCCTCCGGCGTCATCAGCAGGCCATAGCTGCTTTGCAGATACCAGGGCAGATAACCGAGAGGCGTGTGCTCGCTCGTCGGATCGAAGATCAGCAGGCGGCCGAGTTTGCCGTCTTGCACGAGGGCATAGAGCGCGCCGTCCGGCACGCTGTCGGGAAGCTGGATGGCCAAAATCATGTGATCCATGTAGATCGACGGGTAGCCGGGATGAACAAACTCGCGACGATGATCGACGGCCAGATAGTACGACCGGATCCCGATCCCGGTTAGCATCGCGCTTAACAAGGTGGCCTTGTCTTTGCAGTCTCCGTACTTGTGCTCAAAAACTTCGGCCGCGGGATGAGGCTGCCATCCGCCAATGCCGATTTCGACGGCGAAATAATGAATGTTCTGCTGAACATATTTCGCCAGAGCCTCGATCTTCGCCAGGGGATCGGAAATGCCTCCGGTCAACTCGGCGACTTTCTGCTGAATCGCGGGAGAGGGCGATCGGCTGGTCTGGCTCAGCCCGTTGTACCAGAACCCCACATCCTGCCAAGAACCCGACGACTTCGCCCGCATCGCCGGATCGCGCGGAAAATACTTGATGCCTGCCCAGCCCGCCACGGCCCGCCAAGGCGGCATGCTGGGTTCGGTTTCGACTCCCGGGAGGTTTTTGACTTCCCAGAGATAATGGTTTGAGCCGAGGGTTTGCGGCTGTTGCTCCGGATAGTTAAACCAATTCGTGGTGAATTCCCAGCCGGGAGGCAGCTGCAATTCAAAGCGCGCCGTTAAAACCGGCGACGGATCCTGAAACCACCAATCGTCCTCGAAAACATAGGGCCTTTCCCGCTCGACATACTCGAATCCAACCACGCTGCCGGGGTTTGCCTCCGGGAATGCCAACGATTTCGCCCGAACATCCGCATATTCGAGGTCGGTTAGGTAGCCGTGCTCGACAGCGTCTTTTTCGCCGACCGCCATCTCGTGCCCGTTGGGCTCAATGGTCCACGCTTTTAGGGATAAGACCTTTTCGTCTTTATCGAAGGGCACCGAGACACCGCCGTACTCGCGTTTGGCCTCGGGCCGAAGCAAGCGGAATGCGCCCCGGTGGAGTGTTTCGATTTGGCCGTTGTCACGGACGGTCGTTTGGGTTTCGTCGAGCAGGATGACGGCGACGGTGTCCTTCTCATACTCGGGAAGCTTTTGCTGCGCTGCGGTCCGAAGCCATTCCGGCGCGGAATCGGCCGCGACCGCCACCCGTGGCAGGCAGGCCATCGCGATGGAGATCCACAGGGCGAGACCCCATTTAGTTGTTTTGGGCAGACGTCTGGTTCTGAAGAACGATATGAGCGTTGTCATTGGCCCTGACCATGCCGAAAAAGCTGCGCAGTGCGGAATATTCGTCCTTCGAAAAAACGAGGCCACGCACGGCGAGGTGGCGTTTAATTTCAACGCTGGAACTCTGAGCATTCGCGCTGATCTCGCAAGCGACGGCCTTCAGATCGACATTTTGAGAGGGGGGCAGGCTTTCAACCTTGTAGCCGACAGGCAGATGCAGCTTGAGGTCGTCGATTTCCTCGTATGGGTAAGGGAAGTAGACGAGGTTTTCCCGTTTCTCTGAAGCAAATTCCCTAGTCTGGCTCATCTGAAAAATCTCAAGGGGCATGAGGAGGCGCCGCGCGGCCCCGCTGCCGAACGACGGAATGGTTAGAGCCCCTTCTACGTGTACCGGCTGACCGATATCGTCCCAGTTTGCGATTTCCGTGATGCGGAATTCCGAGCCAGCCGGGAGCCAGGACCGGATCTCGTCCTCGAGATCCTTGGTCCTTCCGGTCTCATCCTCCTTTCTCTTCTCTGTGCGCAGCAAGCCGGCGCGCTGGCCCGTGAAATCCACTTGCAGCGAGCCGGATATCGAACCGTTGGAACCTACCTCCAGGTCCGCGTTGCGAACAACCGTGGCATCGGAAGGTGTCGGGTTCGGCGTGTTCACCGCGGCGCTCGAGTGCTTGTCTGCCTTGATACCGCCGCTCTCGGTTTCATACCAAGGCAGCAAGCCGAACGGGAAATAACGGGCGCCCGGATCGAGATAATAGTCTTGCGACCCGGCATGGACCCAAACGACGTCGGCGCGTAGCTGACTCGCCTCCTTCCGTGCCGGAACGAAAAGCTCGTCGTCGCGAGGCGCCACGTGCATTTCGGTCGCTTCCAATCCGGCGGCCCGTACCAATCCCACGAAGAGATCATTGATCTGATGCCGGGTGCCGTAGCCACGCGTGAGGAGATCTTGGACGTTCGCGTTTTCTTTCAGGTTCTCGTCCTTGTGTTCCTTGGCGCTCTTGAAATCCTCCATGCTTAGATTTCGAATCTGCAGGACGCCCGCATAGATTTTTCGCAGCTTCACTTCGGGCGAGTCCGAAGCAGTCACCAGCTTGGACAGCTCCTCATTGAGGGCATTTTTCTTGTCGATGAAGTGTTCCAGCTCGCTGTCCCATCGCTTGGCATAGACACCCCAATAGTGATCGGTCGAATCGGCCGCAGAGGGGAGTGACGGATCCTGATAGTAAAAGGAGACGTGCGCTTCGATGGCGCGCTCGGGCGGCATCAGCGGTTCTTCCACGACGCCCGGGATGTCATGCGCGACCATGGTGTAGGAGTTGTTGGCCAGTTGCTTCAGAGCAGCTTCGGGCGGAAGCAGATACGTCGAATACATGGGGACCAGGCCGGAGCCGTAACCGGTGAAGGGGATATAGGTAAAGTGAGCTTCGCGAGTGTAGACAGTCTGAGACACTTGCCACAAGAGGTCCTGGACATATCCCGGTTTGGTCTGTAACTGATAAATGTATTCAAGGATGCAGCCCGGCTGAACATCCGGCAGTGTGAAAGTCTTCGCCAGCACCTTCCGGTTACCGAATTTTACGATTGTGGTTTCCACGACTTGGCCGTCGAATTTCACGATACTTCCGTCGGGCCGGATGGTGCGACCGGCAATGTAGGGAATCGTATCGTCCTCTTTTGAGAATTCGAGGGTTACGTGTCCGTGGCTGACGCCGGCCGCTGTGAATACTTTGATCCGAATGTACTCTTCAATCGAGCCGCCCGTGCTGCTCGCTTTCGAGGCGTCGACGATGACCTCGCGATAGAGAATCATGGCGTCAGCGCCGGGCTGTTTGGGGTTGTCCTTCAGGGCTAGGTCCTCGGGCGGAATGGGCTTAAAGTCCATGGCCCTGCTCAGACCAGCGAAGGTTGGCAACACCAGCAGAGCGACGAGCATGCACCCGATTCGTGCGGTTGGTTTCATACGCGTGTCCCCACCCTCCCCGAGGGTCTCGACTAAATCTCGAATCGGTAGTCGAAAAGCGGTGAAGTGCCACAAACGTACCCGAAGTAGCAAAACCTGTCAATAAGACTCAAGTACTGAAGCGTGGCGGGGCGCATGCCATCGCTCCGGAGTGGGAGTGTCAAATTGCGGGACCCGCATCTGACGAATCGGTCCCTCATCAGGATCGATCCGTCTGCCGGCGAGGTGTGCTAGCTTGAACAGAGCATATGAGTCGAGCACTCACGAGGAGAGAGCGTTTCATCCGCCAGGGGGCGGCCGCCACCTGGCAATTCCGCCCCACCGCTGGCCTGCTGATCTTGGAATCGCCGGGGCTCCGGCAGCTCGAGTGGTTAGTTCATGGCTTCAGCACGCGTGCCGCCGGGGCGAGTAAATGGAAGGGAGCGCGCGCCCTCCCTCTCGGATTCAGCGGCTGGGATCGGCGGAAACAGGTGAGAGAAAACCGCGCGAAATTCTTCCGGACGATTGGCGGAGCGAGGATGCGCGTGGTCAGATTGCGACAAATCCATTCAGGTATTTCCTACCGCGTCGATCGGTTGAATGCGCTCGCACTAGCGAAGGAGCCGCCCCGGGGGGACGCGCTATTCACCCGGGAGGCCGGGATTCTGCTCGCGGTCGAAACAGCCGATTGCGTTCCGATTCTTCTGGTAGACACCAAGCGGCGAGCCATTGCCGCGATTCACTCCGGCTGGCGCGGCACGCTCGAGCGGATTGCCGCAAAAACGCTGGGCCGGATGCAGATGGAATTTGGCACGCGCCCGGAAGATGTTATCGCTGCGCTCGGCCCCGGGATCGGCCGATGTTGCTATCAGGTTGGCTCAGATGTCGCGCGAGAATTCAACGCGCAGTTCCCCGCCGCGCGGGATTGGTTCGATGGGGCCTTCGATGCGCTTGCCTCCGGCCGGAGCGATCCCCACTGGCTTCCGTGGCTGACCATGCGTCCGCCGGGGCATCGGCCGCCTTCGCCCACGGTGAATCTCGATCTCCTTGCCGCAAATCGCGCCGTTCTTGCCGATGCAGGGGTTCCTGCCTGCCAGATTTCCGCCTCCGGTTTCTGCACGGCATGTCGCAGCGATCTTTTCTTCAGCTATCGTCGCGAGCACACAACCGGGCGTATGCTTGCCGCCATCGGGATCACTGAATCGTGAAGATCGGGGGCACCGGGGGGGCGACACCTGGTGAACCTCTAGAAATCAGCTGCGCTCACGGCGCGGTCGGCACTGGGACTGCCTCCGCCAGCGCCAATTGCCCGCAGGCGGCCATCACGTCCTGGCCGCGCGAGTCGCGCACGAACACAAGCATGCCCCGGTCGGCCAAGATCTGGCGAAATTCTTCGACGCGAGCGGGATCGGGTCTTTCAAAAGGCAGCTTCCCGGGATTCCAGGGGATCAGATTCACTTTTGCCCGCAGATTGGCGAGCAGGCTTACAACTCGGTGCGCATCGGCCGGTGAATCGTTGAACCCCCCGAGCAGGACGTACTCGAACAGCAGCCATTCCCGCGAGCGCAGCGGATATTTCCGGCAGGCATCGAGCAGCTTTTCCAGTGGATACTTGCGATTGATGGGCATAATCTTCCCACGCTGCTCGTTCGAAGAAGCGTTCAGCGAAATGGCCAGGTTCGGGCGCACCTTTTCCTGTCCCAGTCTTTCGATTCCCGGCACGATCCCGCTCGTTGAAAGCGCCGCATGTCTGGGAGAAATCGCCACCCCCTTGGGGTCCAGCAGGATCCGCAGCGCCGCCATCACGCAGTCGTAATTGAGCAGTGGCTCGCCCTGGCCCATCAGAACCAGGTTGGTTTGAGGCTTGAGTGCAAAGCGGTTGTCGTCGAGAGCGACCAGCACCTGCCCCAGAATTTCACCAGCCGTCAGATTGCGCATGAATCCAAGCGTGGCGGTCAGACAAAATTGGCAATCAACCGCGCAGCCTGCCTGCGTTGAAATGCAGATGGTCTGGCGTTCGTCCTCAGGCATGAAAACGGTCTCGACACTCGCCGGCTTGCCTTCCTCGATCGCCAGAACGTAGCGCAGGGTGCCGTCTAGAGAACGGTGGCGGCGCACGATCTTCGGCAGCGCGATGGTTGCTTCGCGCGCAAGACGTTCGCGCAGGGCCGCCGGCAAATTCGTCATCGTGGCGAAGTCGAATCGCCTCTCCGCATAGATGGCGTGATAAATTTGCGCCCCGCGATAGGCGGGCTCACCGAGCGATTCGAGAATCACACCGAGCTCCGTGGCGGACTTTCCCAGGAGATTTACAGCCGTTTTGGCACCAGTGGACATCTTGGGTTTCATCATAGCACGCGGCATCGGCACCCCCTGCGAAGCGCGAATGACAACGCCCGAGCGCCGTGCAAGAATAGATGGAACTATGAGCGTGTCGAACGCCAATCCCGCCGTGCAGAAAGAAGTGTTGCCCAATGGGCTGGTGGTCATCACCGAACCGATGGAGCACGTGCATTCCGTTTCCGTGGGCATTTGGCTGCGCTCCGGATCGCGCTGCGAGCCGGCTGAATTGAACGGCATCTCGCATTTCATCGAGCACATGGTGTTCAAGGGCACGGCGCGCCGCACCGCCCAGGATATCGCGCGCGAAATCGATAGCGTCGGCGGCATGCTCGACGCGTTCACCGCCAAAGAAATGGTCTGCTTCAACACGCGCGTACTCGACGAGCATTTGCCGAAGGCCTTCGACGTGCTCGCGGACATGGTCCTCGAGCCGAGGTTTGCCGAGGAAGACATCGCGCGGGAGCAATCCGTGATCCTCGAAGAAATTCGGATGACACAGGACAATCCCGAGGACCTCGTCCACGAGCTTTTCACACAGAATTTCTGGATGCCGCACGCTTTGGGCAAACCGATCCTCGGCACGCCCGGAACGGTTTCCGCATTCACGCGCCGGTCGCTGACGGATTGGTTTCACCGGTGGTACGCACCCAATCATCTGCTGATCACCGCCGCCGGTCACTTGAGTCACCAGCAGCTGGTTGACTTGGTTACCGAGCGTTTCGCCAAGCTCGCTCCTTCCGAAGACAGCGCCGCCGATTCCAAGCCGCGGCCCGCGCCGCACATAACGCTGCGCGCCAAGCGCGAGCTCGAGCAACTACACCTCTGCATTGGCGTTCCGTCGCTGCCGCTTACCGATGATCGCCGCTTTGCGGTCTCGATCCTCAATGATGTTCTCGGCGGCGGGATGTCTTCGCGGCTGTTCCAAAATATTCGCGAGCGCCAGGGTCTCGCCTACGCCATTTTCAGCGAGATGAATTTGTATCGCGACGCGGGCATGCTCTCAGTCTATGCCGGCACATCAATGGACACGGCCGACCAAGTGATCCGGTCGATTCTGGACGAGTTCTGCCGGCTGAAAGAAGAACCGCTCAGCGAGGACGAACTCCGCCGGGCCAAAGATCACCTCAAGGGCGCGACCCTGCTCGCGCTGGAAGGCTCCTCTTCGCGCATGAACAGCCTGGCGCGCTACTACGTCTACTTCAATCGTCACTTCACCCCGCAGGAGCTGATCGCCATGCTCGAGCGCGTCACGGCGGAGGAAGTGCAGCAACTGGCGCGCCAGTTTTTTGCGCCCGAGCACATCGCCGCCTCGGTGGTAGGGAACCTCAACGGTTTCACACTTACGCGGCAGCATCTCACCTTCTAGTCGGGAAGACGGATCAACAAGGAGTTGGGCTCTAGAAGGGGGGCTCGGGGACATCCGAAACGCCAGTCGTCCCGCTTCATCGGCAGGTCTTTGCCGTCGGTGTGCAGGACCATGGTGGTCACCCGGCCGGTACTCTCGAGCTCGAAGCTGTATTCGTCATCGGCGGTCTTGGAGAAAAATTGCCTCTCGCCGTTGGCGTCCAGCTCCTGCTTAGGCTCATCGTTCTCCTGTACGAACAGCCTGTTGCCCTCGCGGGTGATGGTAAGCACGATCGCCGGCGAGAAGCGATAACGTCCGACGTACTTGTCCAGCAATTGGGGTCAAGCGTGATTTCCTTGTGCTGTTTGAGCGGCGGACGCGGCGCCAGCTGATTGTAGGGCGTGAAGCCTTCCCACTCGATCGGCGTGTACGTGTTGCGGAGCAGCGTCTCCGGCAGCGGCCTGTAAATGCCCTCGCCATTGGAGCTGTTGGTCATGATCAGGATTCCGGTGCCCGACTTATCAAAATCGACGGTGTAGTGACGCCAGCCTTCGTCGTGGCCTTCCCTGAAGAACGCGCGACCGTAGGGCGTGAAGTACAGTCCCCAGCCCAGGCCGTAGCTGAGCTCGATGCCGCGGTTGGCATCGGTGGTTTCGGTGTTGAGCGAGGGGAATTCGTGCTTCTCGAAGATCTGGATCTGCGGCGTGAGCATCTGCTCACGCGTCTTCGTGTCGGGATTGCGGCCTTCGAGGATCGACTGCAGAAATTCGCGTAGTCGCGCAGCGTGGTTTGCATGGAGCCGGCGGCGTCGGCGGTCTTGCGGCGCTCGGGGCCGAGCGACCTGCATCAAGCGAGTGACGGTGGCGTCGATCTCGCCGGCCGAGATGGTGCTGCCATCGAGACGACGGACGGAGGGTTGGTGGGCGGCAGCGAAAGCTGTGAACGCCGTGAGCAAGACGATAATAGGGATTTCCAATAAACGGGCGACCAACGCTTGTCGATTCAATCTGCAGCGCGGGGGGGATGATTGCGTCGAATGATGGCCTCCCTAATTTCCTTGGCGATCCAAACCGGCCCGACCAGGAAATAGATCACACCCTGAAAGAATGCGGGCTTGTTGCCTTCCACGCGATGGCCGACGAACAGCAAGATCCACCCACCGACAAATAGCGCGGCTCCAACGCGCCAGAACGCGAGACAAGCCAGCACAATCCCGGCCAGGATGATCGGAATTCCGATGCCGTGGAGGAGCTTGTTCCAGCGATGGGTGTGTTCGTGGTCGTACTGCGCCATGTACTGCGCGAACGAAGGCATGAGGATAGCTCGGCCCGGCTGATTTTACTCCTTCGGCGGCCCCTGGCCTCGTTTTTCCTTTGACGCCGCCGCGCAGCTTTGCCATCATTCCGCTTGTCCTGACGAAGGAAGGTCCGGAGAGACGTAGCATCTCGTTCCGCATATCGATTCTCGCCTCAGGAAGTTCGGGCAACGCGACTTTGCTCGAAACCGAGCACGTTACCCTTCTCATCGACGCCGGCCTTGGCCGCAGGGAAATCGAACGCCGCTTCGAAGCGCTTGGCCGACGGCTGCCCGAGCGCGTCGATGCGATCCTAGTCACCCACGAGCACATCGATCATTCCGCTGCGGTCGCGCAGCTCGCGCGGCTCTGGCACTGCCCCACCTATCTCACCGAGCCCACCCATCGCGAAATCATCAAAATGTTTACCGAACAAAGCGACAGGCCCGCCAGGAAAGCTACTATCGAGCACGTCGAATACATTCGTGCCGGCGAGCGCTTTCAAATCGGTGATATCGAGGTGAGTCCTTTTCGTATTCCGCATGACGCCGCCGATCCTGTCGCTTTCTCTTTCCGCGCCAATGGCACCAAAGTCGCAATCGCCACCGATCTCGGCTACCTCCCCGAACTTGTCAAACAGCACGTGCGCGAATCCGATTTTCTGCTGCTGGAATCGAACCATGATCTTGAAATGCTCAAGGTCGGCCCGTATCCCTGGCATGTCAAGCAGCGCGTGATGAGTCGCACGGGACATCTTTCAAATAAAGTCGTCAGCGAGTTTCTTGCCGATGCGGAAATTTTCGACGGCCGCGCGCGGTATCTCGTTCTCGCGCATCTCTCCGAGCAAAACAACACGCCTGACGTGGCCCAGATCAGTGCCGAACAAGCTCTGGCTGCGCGTCCCGAGCTGTTCTCCTTCCGCGGCTCGCTGCACATCGCCTCGCAGCGCGTCCCCCTTGGCCCCTTCGAAGTGTAGCTGCGCCCCGGCTGGCTCCGGCGGGAGGTGCGAGCCCGGCTGCCGAGGAGTAAGGCGCTCGTCCGCCGAGGCGAAGATACGAACCGGTGCCACGGCTTAGGCGAGCTGCTCTGTGAGGCCTCTCCTTGTCGCGCTCGAACGCGCTCTCGGCACCAGGTCCGGCGAGAAGACAGGAAGACCGCTCATTTTGCCGGTGTTTTCCAAGGTTCCAGAGTCGGAAGCAAAATCGGGTATGATAGCTTACGTTGCGCTCTCAGCAGGCTGCGAGGAGTTCGATTGATCGCGCGATACATGCGTCCGGAGATGGGCCGTATTTGGAGCGAGGAAAACAAATTCCGGAAGTGGCTCGAAGTGGAGCTGGCCGCCACCGAGACGCTCGCCGATTCGGGCGTGGTACCGTGCGAGGTCGCCGAAAAGTTGCGTGAGCGTGCACGCGTCGACGTCGAGCGCATCAACGAAATAGAGGCCAAAGTCCGCCATGACGTGATCGCCTTCACCATCGCCGTGCAGGAAACGATCGGAGATCCTGAGGCGGCGCGCTGGTTGCATTACGGGCTCACCTCCAACGACGTAGTCGATACGGCGCAAGCGCTCGTAGTTCGCGATGCGTCGAGGCTGATTGAAAAGGGCGTGGCGCAGTTTGGCGAAATTCTCGAAAAGCGCGCCTGGGAATTCAAGGACACTCCCGAAATCGGCCGCACCCACGGCATTCATGCCGAGCCGATCACCTTCGGCCTGAAAATCGCCAACTGGTATGCCGAAAATCGGCGCGATGCCGCTCGTTTTAAGATCGCCTCGCAGGAAATGGCGGTGGGCAAAATTTCCGGCGCCGTGGGCACCTGCGCGCACCTCGGTCCGGAAATCGAACACAGAATTTGCGAGCGCCTAGGACTGGCGGCAGCGCCGATCACCTCACAGGTGCTCGAACGCGACCGCCACGCCCAATATGTTGCTGCGCTGGCCATCCTGGCCGCGTCGCTAGAACGCGTGGCGCTCGAAATTCGCCACCTGCAGCGCACCGAGGTGCGCGAGGTGGAGGAACCCTTCGGTGGCGAGCAGCGCGGCAGCTCGGCCATGCCGCACAAGCGCAATCCCGTCTCCAGCGAGCAAATCTGCGGACTGGCCCGCGTGGTACGTGCAAATTCCCAAGCTGCCATGGAAAATATCGCGCTCTGGCACGAGCGCGACATTTCGCACAGCTCGGTCGAGCGGGTGGTTCTGCCCGATTCGGCGATCCTGGTTGACTACATGCTCGATCGCATGGCGCAAATTGTCGCCCACATGAAGGTCTTTCCGGCGCGCATGATGCGGAATCTGGAGGCGACCCAGGGGCTCATCTTCTCCGGCCAGCTCTTGCAGGATCTGATCGAACGCGGCGCGCCGCGCGAAGATTCCTATAAATGGGTGCAGGCTCACGCCATGGCGGCATGGGAATCGGAATCGAACTTCCAAGATCGGGTCAGGGGCGACCCGAACATCCGCAAATTCCTCGACGAGAAAGCCCTCGCCTACGCCTTCGACTTGAAGCGCCAGCTTCGTGCCGTGGACGAAATTTTTCGCCGCGTCTTCCACACAACCATTCCTGGGTTCCGGCCAGAGAGCCGGCCCGGAATCGCCGTGCTGGAGGAAAACTGATTGCTTGGCTCCGGAATCTTACTGCACACGCTGGATGTAGCGGCCTTCCGAGGTATCCACTTTGACTTTGTCGCCTTCTCCTACGAACGGCGGCACGTTGATGACCAGCCCAGTCTCTAGCTTTGCCGGTTTCATCACCGCGCTGGCTGTCGCCTTCTGAATGCTCGGCTCGGTTTCAACAACGGTGAGATCAACGGTATCGGGTAGAAGCACGCCAATCGCTTTGGAATCGTGATATTCGATCTTCACCGGCATGTTGGGGATCAGATAGTCTCTGGCATCGCCGACGATGTCGTTCCCGAGGGCGATCTGCTCGTAATTCTCGTTGTTCATGAAGTGGTGGCCGTCGCCGTCGCTGTAAAGGTATTCGAACTCGATCTCGTCGACCGTCACCTTATCGATGAAATCCTCGGCGCGGAACCGGTAATCGATCATCGCTCCCGTGCGCAGATTGCGCATCTTGGTCTGCATGGCCGCACGCTTGTTACCCGGGGTGCGATGATCAACGTTGTAGACGGCGTAGAGATCGCCCTCGTGTTTGATGATCATCCCCGAACGCAGAAGTGTTGCCTTAATCATGACAGCTCCCGGAGTATTCTGTGGTTTCCCTGCAGAAAGCTCGCTGAGCGACTCATTATAGCGGCCGGGATTGCGCCCGGTCAAACCACCGGAAAGGGGGATGGTGGATCAGATTCCGGTTTGGCGCACCACGGATGAACATCCAGACCGCCGATGTATTGAGCGATCTGAGCGGGTGACTGGACGAGCGATCATGCAGAAATTGGCCGAACTTCGAGATCCTCGAATAAAGGCGACCGAGGCGAAGATCGCTCGGCGCGTGGAGCGGAACTGACAAGAGGATCGGGATCGAGCTCTATTTTGAACGTATCAGCAATCCAGAAATCAGGCTTCTGAAGTATTTCTCTCACTCTTTTTCCTCGGCGATGATCCTAACCCACTACGGCGATTTGGCAAGCACCGCGGACGGCAGACCTTCCTGGACCAAAATCAAAACACCCTTGACACGGCCGGCGTCGTTAGAGATGACCCAGTACCGTTGCTTACGCGCGCTTGTGTGCCCCCTCGTTTGATGATATAAAAATTTTCTGCGGTTCTTGTGCACGGCCGAGGACCACTACCGGCACTGATTTAGGAGAAAATTTCGAATGGCTTACGTAATTGCCGAGCCTTGCATCGGAACTAAGGACACCGCCTGCGTGGATGTGTGCCCGGTCGATTGCATTCATCCGCGCAAGGATGAGGCCGAATTTGAAGGCGCAAAGCAGCTCTTCATCAACCCCGATGAGTGCATCGACTGCGGCGCCTGTGTGCCCGTCTGCCCCGTAACAGCTATCTTTGCCCTGGAAGACCTCCCGGAAAAGTGGGCAGAATACACCAAGATCAACGCCGACTATTTCAAGAAGGTCTAGTCACAAACCGACTGCACGCCGGGCCGGCGAATCGCGGGTGTCTTCCGATTCCGCGGCCGTTTTCCCGCAGCCAGGGCGTCCAGCCAGGCCCGGCCTTGCTCGGCAAGCCCGGCGACATCGATGCCGCGATAGGTATCGCCGTACTTGCTTATTTTTGCGAGACCCGCCCCCAGGAGCGACCGCGCCCCAGGAAGATTTCCTCGCTTGAGATGATGAAAGGCAGCCGCAATTTGGATGATGCCTTGCAGAAACGGCTTCCGCTCGACCGTGGCGCGCAGCCAAAGGGCCTCCCACACCTCATGCGCTTCGAAAAACTCGCCCGCATTGAAATGTGCAATTCCCCGATCGAGTTGCTCGCTTTCGTTCGGCTGGTTCATGTCGTCGCCAAGGCCCTTGCCCCGCGCGCGCAGAGGGTCCGATCATAACAGCGCTCGATGGAAATCCGCATCGAACTGCCCAAGGTCAAGCTCGGAATTGTCGAGGCCGATCAAGCGCGGGTCGCGCCCGCCGATCCCGCTCTTGCGCGCCTCATCGACGAGGTCTCCCGGCGCCGCAGCCGCCAAGGGACACTCGAGGGTTTGGCCGAAGCCGAGTCGACTGGCGCCGTGCGGGCCATGTTTCGCGACTGGGGCGTCGATCCGTCCAAATA
The DNA here is from genome assembly GCA_030037525.1 of Candidatus Acidiferrales bacterium. Taxonomy (GTDB): domain Bacteria; phylum Acidobacteriota; class Terriglobia; order Acidiferrales; family UBA7541; genus Palsa-295. Next base: position 32,202 of record JASHRC010000067.1, read on the forward strand.
TCGACCCTCCTCCGAGGCCCTGCTGCGCCGCATCATACAAGGCAAGGGCCTATACCGCGTGTTGAATGTGGTAGATATCGGCAATCTCGGCTCGATCGAAGTCGGCTGGCCCTACGGCTGCTATGACCGCTCGCGAATTCATCCGCCCGTCGCATTTCGCGCCGGCCAGGCGGGCGAAACCTACGAAGGCATCGGCAAGCGCATCTGGCATCTCGCAGGCCGGCCCGTCCTCTCCGATACGGAGGGCCCTTTCGGCAGCCCCATCAGCGATTCCACCCGCACCATGATCACTTGGTCGACCCGCGACATCCTGGCCGTGATCTACGCCCCTTCGAGCGCTTCCCAGGCGGCACTGGAGGCCGCCCTCGGCTCACTCAGCCAACGCCTCCTGCAATTCGCCGGCGCGTCGGCCACACGTTGCCTGGTCTGCCTTTAATTTTCCGATGACATACATGGAAATCCTGAGGTGTGAAACTGCAGCTGATTCGGTTATCCTGTTTGGCAGGCCCGAGGTCCCCGGTGCCCAAATTTGAGCTTGTCCTTCTGATTCACGCCCACCAGCCGGTCGGCAATTTTGACGAAGTGCTTGAGCGCGCCTACGCAAATTCCTATCGCCCGTTCATTGACGTGCTCGAGCGCCATCCTGTGATCCGCATCGGGTTGCACTATTCCGGCCCGCTGCTGGAATGGATCGAGGCCAAACATCCCGATTATTTTGAACGTGTGGGCAGATTGGTCGCACGCAAGCAAGTGGAAATGGTCGGTGGCGGATTCTACGAACCGATCCTGGTCACGATTCCTCCGGAAGATCGCCATGAGCAAATCACCCGTCTGGCCGATTACATCGAAAAGCATTTTCGCGTGCGGCCTCGCGGAGCCTGGATCGCCGAACGCGTTTGGGAGCCGCAGATTCCCTCCTGCCTTGCGCCGGCCGGCGTCGATTACACGCTGGTCGATGACAATCACTTTCTTGGCGCCGGCTTCGAGCTTGAGGAGCTGTACGGCTACCGACTCGCCGAGGATCTCGGCCACACCGTAAAGGTGCTGCCCGGCCTGAAGATTTTGCGCTACCTGATTCCCTTTCACGATGTCCCTGAGACGATCGACCTTCTTCGGAAGTGCGCGGGGACTCGTCCCGGGGGGTTAGCGGCGATGGGCGACGACCTGGAGAAGTTTGGCATCTGGCCCGGAACGAACGATCTCTGTTACCGACAAGGCTGGCTCGACCATTTCTTTGCCACCCTAGAGCAGAGCTCGGACTGGCTGGCCATCTGCCCGCCGGGCGAGGCCGTCGCCTCGCGCCCTCCGCTCGGCCGCGCCGACCTGCCCACCGCCTCCTATACGGAAATGATGGAGTGGTCGCTGCCTTCCCCCGCGCGCACGCGCTATCACGATTTGGTCGAGGAGTTCAGCTCGCGGCCCGACGCGTTGCCTTTCCTGCGTGGCGGGACCTGGCGCAACTTCTTCACCAAATACCCCGAGTCCAACCGCATGCACAAGAAAATGCTGCTCGTCTCCGACAAGGTCCGCCGCCTGTCGCACAGCCGTCGCCGCGACAAGAATTTCGAGCAGGCGCGTGAGGAAGCCACCACGCTTCTGTTGCGCGGGCAGTGCAATGATCCGTATTGGCACGGAATCTTCGGCGGCCTCTACGCGCCCCATCTCCGCACGGCCGTGTGGACTGCCCTGGAACGCGCCGAATCCATCGCGGACGCCCTCTCCCATCGCAAAAAACAGTTTGCGGAAGAAACCAGGCTCGATTTCAACGCCGACGGCCGCGAGGAGATTTATTTCACCTCCGACCGCTATGCCGCTCTGCTGGCTCCCGGTGACGGCGCCACGATCTCCGCTCTCGACTTTCGTCCGCCCAATATCACGTTGATCAACTCTCTCACTCGCCGCCCGGAGAGCTATCACGCCAAGCTGCGAGCTCTTTCCGAAAAACGGCCCGACGGCGTGCATTCCATCCACGAACAGACTCGCGCCAAGGAGGAAGGGCTCGATCGCTGGCTCCTCTACGATCGCTGGCCAAGACACGCCTTCCGCCTGCTTCTTTTCGGCCCCGCAAAAACGCAGCAGGATTACGCGTGGCTCAGTCTGGAGGAAGACCCCGCGCTTGCGGCCGGCCACTATCGGATCCTCGATTCGTCGGCAACACAGGTGGCGCTGGCCTCGGAATGCAGCCGCGATTGGCCGCTCGAAAAGAGATTCACCTTCGCTCCCACCGACCGGGGCTTCGAGATCAGCTGTGATCTAGGTTTGCGCCGCGAAGCGCCCGGCACCGCTTCGGTGTACGTCGGACTGGAAGTCGTGCTCAATTTCCTTGCGCCTTCGGCTCCAGATCGCTATTTCGAGTCCGATGGCAAGCGTTTTCCGCTGCGCTGGTCTGCTGCGGCTCCCGGAGAGGAGCTGCGCGTTGTGGACGAATGGCAGCACGTCGCCGTGGCACTTCGTGCCCCCTCCGCGCGTTGCTTCTGGATTGCCCCGATTGAAACTGTGTCCGAATCAGAAGACGGCTTCGAGCGAATCTACCAGGGCTCTCAGATCCTGGCCCTCTGGCCGGTCGAACTCGCGCAAGGCGCCCAATGGCAGGGCCAACTTACAGCCCAGGCTCAGACCCTTACTTAGAGGCCATCCGATTACGGCTCGGCACTTACGGAGGGGGGACTCAGGCGGCGTCCGGTTCGGCGGGCCATTGGTGCGCCAGGCCATGCTTTGCTAGACTGCCCTTTCGACTCCAATGGGAGGATCGGCATGGCCGTTGCGAAGGAACTGCTCGACATCCTTGTTTGCCCGCTCTGCAGAACGCCTGTCAAAACAACGCCCGATCAGAAGGGCTTGAAGTGCACCACCTGCCACCGCGTGTATCCCATTCGCGACGATATTCCCATCATGCTGATCGACGAAGCCCGCCCAGAACCCGACTAGCTTCGCCGGTCGGAGGTCGAGCGAGAGGCACCTGCCTAATCTTCCAGTGGAAACCCGATGGACTGGTCGCTATATTCAACTCGCAGCTTCAATTCCTTGGTCTTGGCTTGTTTGACGAAATCGTCCTTCTCCGGGAAGGGCTGATAAGGACTTACCTCGACCACTACGTCGACGCACGTGCAGCCTTTCGGGTGATCAGTATCCTTCACATTAAAACTCTTCACCGGGCCGTAGTATCCATCCGGTCCCCAATCTTCCAAAAAGCGATCGAACGTATAGGAAGACGTTGGCTTCCAGATCTGATAGGCATGCTGCATGTTGCCGGCCTCGACAGCACGTAGAAAATGGTAAACGGTCACTTTCTCGGTGTGATAGCGCAGCAGCCACCATAACCCGATGCTGCCCAGGACGACGAACACGGCCGTCATGATCAGGCGGCGCTTCAGCTTTGACGGCGGACGTTCCGGAGTTGCGTCCAATAACCCCACGGTGGGGCCTCTCACAGTTGACGTTTGAACAGCGTGATGCTCGACGCCACCATGATAGCCGAGAAGCCGCCCAGAATCAGAATGTCCATATAAATGCCGGCCAGTCCGGTGTCCTTCAGGGTCAAATTGCGCAGCGCGTGCACGGTATAGGTGAAGGGGTCGATCACCGAGATCCATCGCAGCCAGGGGGGAAATGCTTCGGTCGGATACACGGCGCCCGAGGGGAAAAACAGCAACATGTTCAGCACGCCGAAAATTGCGCGGGGCACCAGCGGATCATCCACGCGCACCATCACCAGAAACATCAGGCTGATCATCGCCAGCGATGCCGTCGCAATCACCGCCGCGAGATAGACGAGCCGCACCGGGTCCCAAATGCGAGGAATTCCCGCGATGAGTCCGCCGATGATAGCCAGCGACATCCCGGCCATGAACGCCTTGATGGTCCCCGCCCCGATCAGCCCGCCAATCAGCTCGGTCTTCTTGATCGGCGTGAGTAGGTAGCCCTCGTGCAGCCCGCGCATTTTGTCATCGATGTAGGTGATGCCGCCCCCGATCATCGCGGTTATAAAAATCGCCATGGCCGTCGAGCCGGAAAGCAGGTATTTGATGTACTCGACGTAGGGGTAGATCTCGACGATGTTCAGCTCCACCTGCTGTTCGAGCCGCGGCTCAACGTCCTTCGCATTGAGCGCGTCGGTCATCTGCTGCACGCGCTCGAGGATCGCGCTGGAAATAAATTGGTCGCTATTGTCCTCGGTGAAGACCACGCGCGGACGGTCCTGCTGGTAGTAGCGGCGCGAGAAATCGTGCGGGATATCGACCACGCCGCGCACAAACCCCTCGCGCAAATCATCGATCGCGCGCGCGAGTGAATTGTAGTGAATCACACGGAAGGTCTCGGGCCCGGCGGAGATCCCCTCAAACATTTCTTCCACGCGCCGCGACTCGACCGAGTGATCCTCGTCGACGACGGCGATGGTGGCACCCTTGATTTTTCCGCCAAAGGCGTAGCCCAGCACCACCAGCTGCACCAGGGGAAAAATCAGGGAACTCAGCATCAGCGCCGGGCTGCGGAAAAACTTCCGCATATCCCGTTCAATCAGCGCCAAGATTCGAGCCAGCTTCATCGCTTCGCTCCGTCCGAACGGCTTTCCACGGCGGCTACCGCGCAAACGGACTTTGGTAGGTCGGTTTCTGCGGTTGATCGCGCAGTGCGCTGCCCGTGTAATGCAAGAACACGTCATCGAGCGTGGTGCTCTCGACCGACACTCTCTTCACCGTTACGCGTCGCGCGCGCGCCGTATCCATCAATGCTGCCACCGTGGCCGGACCGTCCTGCGAAGTGATGTGAAACACGCCGTCGTGCTCGGCAACCCCCGTGGCATGGTCGAGGGCCCGCAGCTGGCTGACCCAGTCGGCCGGCGGGGCGTCGAATTCTGCTTGCACAATCTCGCTGCCGGGCACGCTGTCCTTCAGCCGCACCGGGGTATCGAGCGCGACCAGCTTGCCATGATCGACAATCGCGATCCGGTCGCACAGTTTGTCGGCCTCTTCCATGTAGTGCGTGGTCAGCAGGATAGTCAATTCCGATCTGTCGCGCAGGGAGCGGATCTTGTCCCACACGTGCGCGCGAGAAACGGGATCGAGCCCGCTGGTGGGCTCGTCGAGAAACATGATCTTCGGCGAATGCACCAGCCCGCGCGCGATTTCCAGGCGCCGCCGCATGCCGCCCGAAAACGTTTTCACCAGCGCGTCCCGGAACTTCAGCAGCTCGACCGACCCCAGCAGCTCATCGATGAGCGCATCTCTTCGCGCCGCCGAAACGCCGTAGAGCTTGGCGTGAATCATCATGTTTTCCTTGGCTGTCAGCTCGGGATCGGATGTAAAGGCTTGGGGAATGACGCCCAGAGTTCGCCGCACGCCGTCGGCGTCATCGCGAATATCGTGCCCGTCCACTCGCGCTGTGCCGGAAGTGGGAGGTGTCAGGGTGGTCAGGATGCGGATCAGAGTGGTCTTCCCCGCCCCGTTCGGCCCCAGCAGGCCGAAAATCTCCCGCTGCGCGACGTGGAAGCTCACGTCGTTTACGGCCGTGAGCTCGCCAAACTTCTTGGTCACATGATCCACTTCAATCGCGTTCATGGGTCCGTCGCCAGCCGATCGCGGCCCCTACAGCTTTGCAAACCAGCGTTTCTTCTCCGGGGGAGGCAACAAGACCGTGGCGGTCATCCCGGTGAAGAGGTTGTGGTCCGGATTCGGAACGGAAACCTTGATGGCGAACGTCTTCACGTCGCGCTTGGTTCGGCTCACGTCGCGCTGGGTCGCAAAATCGTTCTCCACGCCCTTGAAGAACACCTGCCCCTGCAACACGTCGCCTGACGGGAGCCGCACGCGTAGGGTTTGCCCGAATCGCACCGAATCGATGTAGCTTTCCTCCACGTCCGCGCGCACCCACAGATGGTCGACGTCCACAACGACGACAATGGGCGCCCCTTGCGCAACGACTTCCCCTTCCTTCGCCACCCGCACGGACACAATGCCGTCAATCGGTGAATAGATTCGCGTGTAGCCGAGCTGCGTCTCGGTTTCCGCCGCCGTGGCCCGCGCCTGCTCGAGTTGCGCGAGCGTTGTCGCAATTTCCGCGCTGCGCACGTCCACCTGCTTGCGGTTGGCGCGCGCCAGGGCCAGAGCGGCCTCCTGCGCGCCCACCGAATCTTCGAGCGATTTCACATTGGCTTGGGAAGCCTTGAGCGTGGCCTCCGCGTGGTCCCGGTCCTGCGCCGATTCCACGCCGCTGTCGAAAAGCCGTTGAACCCGGTCGTAATCGGTCTGGTCGCGCCACAGGTTGGCCCGCGCCTGCTCGAGCTGCGCACGCGTCGACGTCAGCATGGACTCCGCCTGTTTCAGTGACGCGTCGGTGGTATCGTTGGTCAGCGCATAATTGTGATTCGCTTCATTCACCTGGGCCTTTAAACTCTCGACGTTCGCCTGGGCCGCCGCCAGACCGGACTGAAGTTCTCTGGGATCGAGTTCGGCGATCAAATCGCCTTTCTTCAGCTGCGAGCCTTCATCGACCGTCAGCTGGATGATTCGCCCCATGATCTGCGGGCTGACGATCACCTCGTTGCCATCCACGATGCCCGTCAGCGGGATTTCTTTGCCGTGCGGGGTCGTGTAAAGATAGAAAACGAGCGCGATGAGAAAGACCACTCCGATAATCGCGAACGACCGCCAGCTTTGCTTCATCTGTTCCTTGCTCCGTTACGGGAGACGGCATGGCGCAGGAAATCCAGAAGCGCCTGTTTCCGCGCGGCCACCGCTTCCGGCGCCAGAAGATCGCGTCCGACTACCCGGCTCAGGATCGGCGCGGCCGCAAAATAGGAAGTGGTCATCTGCAAGGTCATCAGCGCCGTTTGGTCGGGATCCACATGCCGAAATTCGTCTCTGGCCACGCCCTCCTCGACCATGCGCGCAAACTCCTGATGCAAGGGGCGGAAGAACTCCTTCACCATCCAGTCAAACCCGCGTCCTGCTTCCATGGCCTGCCGCTGCACCAGACGCGGATAGTTTGGATGGGTCGCCAGAAAATCGAAATAGCCGCTCACTCCTGCGAAAAACCGCTTGCGGGGCGGCAGGCTCCGCTTGGGCACCGAGAAAACGGCGGCGCGCAGTTGACGAAGCAGATTCTCCAGCACGGCGCGATGCAGGCGGCGCTTGTTGCCGAAGTAGTAGTAGAGCATCGCCTTGTTGGCGTGTGCGGCCATGGCAATTTCGTCGGTGCGAGCCCCGGCGAGTCCTTGAGCGGCGAAATGCTGCTCCGCCGCCGCCAGAATTCGCCGCGCGGTCGCCGGGTCCTGGACTCTTCTACGCCCTCGCGCCATGTTTGTTTCAAACTCCCAGCCGGTTCATGTACTCCTCAGGGTAGCGCGCGCCGACCGCAACTCCCCGCGGAAAGGCTTGATCTAACCGTTCCAGATCGCTCTGGCTGAGCTTCAGGTCGAGTGCGCCCAGGTTTTGATCCAGATAAGTTCGGCGCTTGGTACCGGGAATCGGGACGATGTCCTCACCCTGCGCCAAGACCCATGCCAGCGCCAGCTGCGCGGGCGTCGAGTGCTTCTCGGCGGCTATCTCCTCGACGCGCCTCACCAGCGCCAAATTCCTCTGAAAATTTTCCCCCTGGAAACGCGGTGAGATTCGCCGGAAATCCTTCGGCCCGAATTCCGCACTCTTCACCTGTCCGGTCAGAATCCCGCGCCCCAGCGGGCTGTAAGCAACCAGTCCAATGTGCAGCTCGCGGCAGGTGTCCAGAATTTCCCCTTCCGGATCGCGCGTCCACAGCGAATACTCGCTCTGCAGCGCGGTGATCGGGTGAGTCGCGTGCGCGCGGCGGATGGTTTTCGCGCCCGCCTCCGACAGGCCCAGGTAACGGACCTTGCCTTGCTCGACCAGTCGCGCCATGGCGCCGATGGTGTCCTCGATCGGCACCGACGTATCCACCCGATGCAGATAAAACAGATCGATGGTCGAGATCCCCAGCCGCTTCAGACTCGCCTCGCACGCCTGCATGACGTATTCAGGTTTGCCGTTCACGCCCAGAAAGCGCCCGTCCGGGTTACGCATGTTGCCGAATTTTGTCGCCAGGATCACTTCGTTGCGGCGCTTGGCCAGCACGTGCGAAAGCAGCTCCTCGTTTGCGCCCCCGCCGTACATGTCGGCTGTATCCAGCAGGGTGATCCCGCGGTCGATGGCGTGGTCGACGGTGGCCAGAGACTCCGCGTCATCGGGGGTTCCGTAGGATTGCGACATTCCCATGCAGCCCAGCCCCAGCGCGGACACCACCAGCGAGCTTTTTCCCAGGCGGCGGTATTGCATGACAGCCTCCCCCCGGCAGCCTTATTTCTTCAACTAACCAGTTAGTTTAATGATTGGCTGGAGCGATTGTCAAGCACGTCGCAAACGGAGGCCTTCGGGCCGAGCCCCACGAGACCCGACCTCCCGCGCATGCGCTCGCGTCGAGCCCCCGGTCTGGAGCGGCTAAGCTTCCAGGGCGCCGGCGGCGCCGGGGGGAAGCTCGATCGAGTACTTGGTGCGAGATTTTTCGCGGTGCCGCTCGAAGGCCAATTCGATGAGGTGGTCAATCAGTTTCCGATAGGGCAAGCCAGAAGCTTCCCACAGTTTCGGGTACATGCTGATGGAAGTAAAGCCGGGAATGGTATTCAGCTCATTGACGAAGATTTTTCCGGTTTTCTTTTCCAGGAAGAAATCGCAGCGAGCCATGCCGGCACCATCGATCGCACGAAACGCGCGGATGGCGAAATCCTGGAATGTGGCGACCTGCTTTTTCGTCAGCGGCGCCGGAATCAACAGGCGGGTTCCCGGTTCGAGATACTTAGCGGTGTAATCGTAAAACTCCCGGTGTGGCAGAATTTCGCCGGGAATCGAAGCACGCATTTCGCGATTGCCCAGAACCGAGACTTCGATCTCGCGCGCCGTGACCGAACGCTCCACCAGAATCTTCAACCCGAATTCCGCCGCCAGATCCAGTGCCGCGGGAAGTTCACGCGCTGTCTTCACCCGCGTCATTCCCAGCGAAGAGCCGAGCGTTGCCGGCTTCACGAAAACCGGGAATTTGAACTTCCTTTTGATCGCCGCGATCACCCTCGACCGGTTCTCTTCCCACTCTGAACGCTTCACCGCCAGGAAGGAAACCACCGGCAAGCCGGCCTCGGCAAACAGGCGCTTTTGAACGTCTTTGTCCATGCCCACGGCGGATGCCAGGACTCCGGCGCCGACGTACGGCAAGCCCGCCAGCTCCAGCAGGCCTTGCACGGTCCCATCTTCACCAAACGTGCCATGCAAAACGGGGAATACCACGTCGACGGCAACGCGCGCAGAGTCCGGTGATCGAGAAACGGGCAGCAGAGCGGCGGCAGTCGGATCGGGCGGCAGCAGGACACGTTCGCCGGACTCGAGAACCTCGGGCAGCATTTTTTCCGCGCCCGTGCCGACCAGCCAGCGGCCGTCTTTGGTGATACCGATGGGCACGGCTTCATATTTTTCCGGATCGAGCGCGCGAATCACCGATGCGGCAGAGGCCACAGACACTTCATGCTCGCCAGAGCGCCCGCCGAAAATTACGCCAACTCGTAGTCGCTTATTAGAAGTCAACTTGAATCTCGCCTGGGTCGAACTCCCTTTGTATGCCCGACGCCAGCCGATTGCGAGCCAAGACGAAGTCGGTGATGCTCATTCAAACAACGCAAGGCAGCCTCGGCGAAATCGGGCCCGAGGCAAGCAGGCTTGGCCGGGCAAGGGCTTGTGGTGCCCCTACAACCAAACCACCGCAGCCCTAATCCGGGGCTCGCCCGCCAGGACCATCGCAAACGGGAGAGACGGGGACGCTCGGCCGACGACCGGGCGGGGCTCGGCGCGGTCGATCAAGGTGTGCCACAGGAACTCGGGGAAGGTGGTGAAGATGGAGTCAGCGCCGCCGCGGACACTGTGCCATGCGCCCACGGTTACCTCGTTTTCAAATTGCTCCGGGTCCCATTGAGCGCGCCCCACGAAAACACGCAGCGTGGACGCCTGTTCGGGGTTTTGGGCCAGCGCGACAATGGCGTTAGCGTCAAACGTGACGTAAACATCGCCGAACACCAGGGTCGCCTTACCAGGAGAGGTCTTCGAGCGAAAGATAGCGCTGCGCGCTCCGACGCCCGCGTCGACCGGGCCGCCAAAATAGGCCACCTCATCCAGTTTCTCTAGTTCAGGGGCATCGGGAAACAGATCGCGCACCTTGATCTTTGAGGGCTTATTCAAGATAAGCCCCACCAGCAGCTGTCGCTCCTTGATCGGCAGCATCAACACAACCGATTCTTTAAACAGCGGATCTCCGAGCCCGCGGCTGGCAACCAGAAATTGTCCCTGGGTTTTGGGTTTGTTGCTCTCTGCTTGACGGGCGGTCGTCGAAGGCCAGGAAGCCATCAAGGCCAAGAGCAGAATCGCAGAGGCGAGGGATCGATGCATCTCTATGCCGTTTCTAGCGCGCATGGGCAATGATATACCGCCCGTCGGAAGGACACCACCAAGAGGCGCAGCTCGGCCGGGGCAGCAATCGGGTCAGAGGATTTTTTTGCCCAGCCCGGAGAGGATCAGCTCCACGCCGAGGCTTGCCGTGGTGTTGTGCAGATCAATCACTGGGTTGATTTCGACCAGCTCGAACGAAATCATCGCCCCGCTGTCGGCGATCATTTCCAAGGCCAGGTGCGCCTCGCGATATGTGACTCCGCCGCGCACGGGGGTGCCGACACCGGGCGCATCAGATGGATCGACGAAGTCCATATCCAGGCTGACCGCAACGCCGGCCGTGTCGTCGCTCGCAAATCGCAGGGCCTCCGACATCACTTCGCGCATGCCGCGCTCGTCGATGTCGCGCATGGTGAAGACGTGAACCCCCGACTCCTTGGCGAAGCGGCGTTCCTTGGCGTCGAGATCCCGCGTGCCGATCAGCGAGACGTGGCGCGGCTCAGCCATGGGCTTCAGGCCGGCCAGATCGGTCAACTCGGCCGCTCCGCTGCCCACGATCGCCGCAAGCGGCATGCCGTGCACGTTTCCGGTGGGGGATGATTCCGGTGTGTTCATGTCGCCGTGCGCGTCGAGCCAAACGACCCCGATGCGTTTCCCCTCCCGATGGAAGTGCGCGGCTGCTCCGGCGACGGTGCCGACGGCGATAGAATGGTCGCCGCCGAGGACCAGCGGGAGCAGGCCCTCTGCGAGCGCCCGGCGAACCATTTCCGCAAGACTTTTACAGGTTTGGGAGATTTCTTCCAGGTAACGGGCCTTCCGTTCGCCGTAGGGCTGCTCTTCGGCCTGCGGCACGGTGATGTTGCCGGCATCCTCGACTTGGCGACCGAGCTGCTTCAACCGCGACTGTAGTCCCGCGACACGAAGAGCCGAAGGACCCATGTCGACGCCGCGGCGGCTTGCGCCAAGGTCCATCGGAACGCCGATGATGCGAATTTTTTCGGGCATGTATTTCGAGTGATCCTTGCCCCAGCAGCAAACCAAGCGAGTTGCTTCAGGCCCGGCTGAACCCGCCGCCTGAGCTCAGAACCGACTGTGCTCGACAGGAAGCTCGACAGAGTCGCGCAAACACCGACACCGGTGTCAAGGATAGACGCGATAGAGCATGCGGGGAAAGGGGATGACCTCACGGATGTGCTCGGTCCCACAAATCCACGCAACGGTGCGCTCCAGACCCAAACCAAAGCCGGCGTGCGGAACGCTGCCGTATCGCCGCAGATCGAGATACCACTGAAACGCTTCTTCTGGCAGATGGTGCTCCCGGATGCGCCGCACGAGCGTCTGGTAGTTGGATTGGCGTTCACCACCGCCAATGATTTCGCCTCCCCCTTCCGGTGCGATCACGTCGAAGTTGAGCGCCAGGTCGGGGTGCTCGGGATCGGTGGCCATGTAAAAGGCCTTCATCACCGCGGGATAGCGATGAACGACGACCGGCTTTTCGAAGCCCTTGGAGAGCAGGGTCTCCTCGTCGCCGCCGAAGTCATCGCCCCATTTGGTTGGATTACCGGCCTTTTCCAGAATCTTCACCGCTTCGTCATAGCTGAGGCGCGGAAAGGGCGGAAGGATTTTGGCCAGCTTGGATCGGTCGCGGCCGAGCGCCTCCAGTTCGCGCGCGCGATTCTGGACGACCGCTTGAACCATCGCGCTCACCAGCCCTTCGGCGAGCCGGATCATGTCTTCCAGCTGACAGTAAGCGGCTTCGGGCTCGAGCATCCAGAATTCGGTCAGGTGGCGACGCGTCTTCGATTTTTCCGCACGGAAGGTGGGGCCGAAAGTGTAAACCTTGCCTAGTGCGGCGGCGGTGGCCTCGGCATACAGCTGGCCGGACTGCGTTAGATAGGCTTTCTGATCATCGATGTAGTTGACTTCGAAAAGCGTGGTGGTGCCTTCGCAGGCCGCCGGAGTGAAGATGGGTGCGTCGGTGAGCGTGTAGCCCTGTTCGTCCATGAAATTGCGCGCGGCGCGAATGGCTTCGGCGCGGATACGCAGGATGGAAGCCTGGCGCGGCGTGCGAATCCAGAGATGACGATGATCGAGCAGAAAATCGACCCCATGCTCCTTGAGCTGAATCGGATACGGGTTCGATTCCGGCACGCGCTGCACGATCTCGGCGGCCTGGACCTGGATTTCGTACCCGCCGGGAGCGCGCGGCTCTGGCTGGATCTGGCCGGTGGCGATCACACTGGACTCCTGCGTCAGTCCCTTGAGCGCGGCGAATGCTTCGGGAAATTCCTTCTCCGAGACAACGCCTTGGATCAGGCCGGTGCCGTCGCGAAAAATCGGGAATAGAAGCTTGCCCGATTCGCGCAGGTTGTAGAGCCATCCGCGAATGGTGACGACCCGACCGACATGGTCGCCGGCGCGTTCCACGGCGATGGTTGGTGCGGCAGCTTGGGCTTGCTGAGTCATCGGTTTGCTTCGGTCGAGCGGTCAGGTGCGGGCCGCGCTCACGCCTTTTTCGTCGAGATGTTTTTCCAGTTTGTCGAACGCGGCGCGAATCTGATCGAGCGAAGGGACACCGGACAACCGCTCTTTGAGCTCCAGGACGAACGCGGGAGGTTCTGGTCGACCGGCCAGCGCACCCAGCGCCGCTTCCCAATCGATCGTCCCGTCGAAGGGGAGGAGGTGCTCGTCCTCGTCGCCGTGATTGTCGTGAACATGCACGGTGACAATGCGGTCGCGCATCGACTCCAAGCCAGCCGCGACACCGTCGCCGATGTGCGCATGCCCGATATCAAAGCAGAAGCGCAGATCGTTCAAGCGAGTTTGCTTGACGAATTGCGCGAGCGATTCGGGAGAGCCGAATTCATGGGGCGTATTTTCGATGGCGATCGTAACACCTCGCTGCTTCGCAAACAAAACCAGGTGTTCAAGCGAGCTAAAGGCCGCGTCGAGGTTGCGGGGGTCGACTGGCTGACGGCTGGTGGCCATGTGCTGGATGAGATAGTGAAAAGGAATCGTTTCGGCGACTTCCAGGGCACGCTTGACTTCGTCGACGGCGTCGACGCGGCGGATGCGTTCCGGGTCAGAAATGGAAATGGGGACGCCGCTGCTGCGCCCCCCTGCCGAGCCGCGTTCGGTAGGAGCGTGAAGGGCGTGCAGCTTGAGCCCGTACTCTTCGAGACCGCCAAGAAGTTCGCGCACCATTTGCGGAAGGCCATAGACGAAGTGCTCGGAGCCGCAAAAAACCTCGATGGCAAAAATGCCCGCAGCTGCAATCGAGGAGAGCAGCTCGGGAAGCAGCGGCTGATTTACATATCTGTACGTTGAGAGAATGCGTTGCATGCAGGCCTCATGGGGCATTGACCGGACCACCTATGGTCGGTGGAAACCGCCTTGGCGTCAATAGTGGGCAAATGAGTGGGCGAAGTACGGTAAACAAGAACCAGTTCGGCAGGGCTCGCCGGCAGCGACCCACGTCGTGGGTTCGCGAACCTCGACCCATCCAGTTCTGCTCATGCTACCGAGCAACTGGTACTGGGTTTACGGCTCGTGGATAGCTCTGGGCTCAGGGTCGGCCTCAGGCAGCTTCGGAAAGGAATCGAGCTTGAAGGACGATGGAACCAGGCCGATCGCTGCGCCTCGCGAAAGCAATTCGTAAACCGCGCGCCGTCCTTTCTCGCCGTAATCGAGCGTCCAATGGTTTACATACATGCCGATGAACTTGTCGGCGAGCTCGGGGTCCATATCACGCGCAAACTGGAGGGCGTACTGAACGGCCGGCTCGCGATGAGCGAGGGCATAGGTCACGCTCTCCCGGATAATTCGGGCGACCTGCAGACCCATTTCCGGACCCAGACTGCGCAGCACCGCATTGGCTCCCAGCGGAAGCGGCAAGTCGGTCAGTTCCTGCCACCACTGCCCCAAATCGACAACTCGGTGCAGGCCCATACCCGAGAAAAGCAGTTGTCCTTCGTGAATCAGCAGTCCGGCCTCGACTTCCTTGGCCTGGACCGCGCCCAGGATCCGATCGAAAGGCATGGTAACGGTTTCGACGTTCGGCTCGAACAGCTTGAGGGCGAGATAGGAAGTCGTGAGTGTGCCGGGAATCGCGATTTTGCGGCCCGCCAAATCGTTCTTTTTGATCGAGTGCGAGGCGACCACAATGGGGCCGTAGCCCTCGCCGAAGCTTGCCCCGCAATCCAGTAGAGCGTAATTTTCTGACACGAAAGCGTAGCCGTAGAAGCTGAGCGCGGTGATTTCGTACCTGCATTCGCGGGCGGCTTGGTTGAGCGACTCGATATCGGCGAGGATGTGTTCGAATTTTACGCCAGGCAGACGCACCTTTCCGGTCGCCAAGGCGTAAAACATGAAGGCATCGTCGCTATCGGGCGAGTGGGCCAGGCGCAAGGCCGCTGGCTGGGGTGTCGCGGCTGGTGTCGACATGTCAATGACCGTCCTGCCCACATCGGAAACGCGCCGATCGCCGAGCCAAACAAGTCTCCCGCGAATTCCTGGGCGCTGCTCTGCTTCTTTCGAAAGCTGCTTAGCGATCGGTGTGCGCGGTCCCGGCCTGAGAGCCCGACAAAAAAACCGGCTAAGGATAACATACCGGCTTGCGGCGCGTACAGGAGGAGACCTGGGCGCCGCCAACAGCAAGCCACGCATTTGTGGATGGCGCGACGCGAGTCCTGTAAAATGCCGCGGGAGCCGAGATGCCCTTCTTTGGCGGCGTGGATTTCCTGGAATTCGATTCCCTGCTGAGCGACGAAGAGAAGCTGGCGCGCAAAACCACGCGCCAGTTTGTGGACGAGAAAGTGCTGCCGATCATTGTCCACCATGATCGCGCCGGGACTTTTCCGATGGAGCTGGTGCCGGAAATGGCCGAGCTTGGATTTTTCGGCGCCAGCCTCAAGGGATACGGCTGCGTGGAAATGTCCAATGTGGAATACGGACTGGTCACCCAGGAGCTCGAGCGGGGCGATTCCGGGCTGCGCAGCTTTGTCTCGGTACAGTCGGCACTGGTCATGTATCCGATTCACGCCTTCGGCTCGGATTCGCAAAAGGAAAAATGGCTGCCGCTGCTGCAGCAAGGCAAAGCCATCGGCTGCTTCGGGCTCACCGAACCCCAATTCGGCTCGAACCCCGGCGGCATGCTGACACGCGCGGTAAGAAAAGGCGCGAGCTACGTGCTGGATGGCGAAAAGATGTGGATCACCAATGGCACGATCGCCGATGTCGCCTTGATCTGGGCAAAGGGAGAGGATGGGCGGGTTCGAGGATTTCTGGTGGAAAAAGGCACGCCCGGATTCAAGGCTTGGGCGATTCATGGAAAGCAATCGCTGCGTGCCTCAGTCACCGCAGGCCTGGCCCTGTCCAGTTGCCAGATTCCAGCCGAGAATTTGCTGCCCGGCGTCGAGGGCCTGCGCGGACCGCTCTCGTGTCTGAACCAGGCCCGCTACGGCATCGGCTGGGGCGCGATTGGCCCGGCCATGGCATGCTACGACGCTGCGCTAACCTACTCCCAGCAGCGCAAGCAATTCGAGAACCGCCCCATCGCCTCACATCAGCTGGTACAGGAGAAGCTGGTGTGGATGATCACGGAGATCACCAAGGCGCAATTGTTGGCGCTGCAGGTTGGACGGCTGAAGGACCAGGGGCGCGTCGATCCCACCCACATCTCCATGCTCAAGATGAACAATGTCTGGATGGCGCGCGAGACGGCACGCATGGCTCGGGAAATTCTGGGCGCCAACGGCATCGTCGATGATACCTGCGTAATGCGCCACATGAACAACCTCGAATCGGTTTACACCTACGAGGGCACGCACGACATTCACAAGCTGGTGATCGGCGAACGCATCACCGGGATTTCCGCTTTCACTTGACCTCGGCGGCTTCGGTAGTGTCCTAAACATTTAAGAACACTACCGGAATACCGGCCGCAGAAAATCCGCCTTTTACGCTGAACGGTTCGAGTATCCTCAGGCATGCCCTCCATTGCGCATCTGCGCGGCACGGTTGCTGGCGCGGCCATCCTTACGCTTTTTGGCTCCGCGTGGTGCATCATAGCGCTTACCCTCTGGGGCGCGCGTCCCAGCTGGTCCATTCCCGCGGGATCCACGGCCACCGTGGCGCTGCTTGCGCTGTCTGTCCAGCGGCTTATAGCTTTGAGAAAGATTCCAGGCGTCGATGACCCGGCTGCAGCAGCCAAAGGAAAACGGGCTGGCATGTTTTTTGGAATCATATTGGGAGCCGAATGCTTACTGATATGGCTCTGCGCGATGCTCTTGGCGCATCTTGGCCTGGGTATTTGGATTCCCATGGGGGTTGCTGGGATCGTTGGCTTGCATTTCCTTCCTTTGGCGCGCGTATTCGAGGTACCGCTTTACTACTGGACGGGAGCGCTCTGCGTCCTTGGTATGCTCGCCTGTTCCATGCTCCACGATGCCGGCACACGGCTGCTGTGCGTGGGACTGCTGATGGCTGCGGTGCTCTGGCTGACGGCCCTGTTGCTCCTGCTGCGAGCTCATCCTAGGCAGGAGCAGACCTAGGGCCCGTTAACGATCTCTTCCAGCGGAACAATCCAAATCTCAACGCTCCATGGAGACAGCACCCTAGGTTTTCATTTATTCGGATGCACCGCGAATCGGGTCTAGTTTAGAATCGCCCGGCACGATTTCGCGGGCTTGGCCGCCCTTCGGGGGTAGTCCATGGAACAGGAACTGAGTCTTGAATACTTGCGCGTCGTGGAGCGTGCTGCCATCGCCTGCGCGCGCACGATGGGGCAGGGCGACCGGCACAAGTCCGATCAGGTCGCCGTCGAAGCGATGCGTGAGGAGATGGATACGGTCGGCATGGACGGCACGGTCGTCATCGGAGAGGGCGAGCGCGACCGGGCGCCGATGCTCTATATCGGCGAAAAGGTCGGCTTGGCTTCGCACGACCGACACCACCAGTATCCTGCTGTCGATATCGCTGTCGATCCGCTGGAAGGCACCAATCTTTGCGCAACAGGCGAGCCCAATGCCATCACGGTGCTGGCAGCGAGCGAGCACGGAGGCCTGCTGCACGCGCCGGACTTGTACATGGAGAAAATCATCGTGGGGCCGCTCTGCAAAGGCGCCGTCGACCTCGAAGCACCTCCGGAAAGGAATCTCAAGGCCATCGCCAAACGGCTCGAGCGCAAAGTGGGAGATCTGGTTGTGACGGTCCTCGATCGCCCCAGGCACGAGAAATTGATTGCCGACATACGCAAGGCCGGCGCGCGCATTCGACTGATCTCCGATGGCGATCTATCGGCGGGAATCAGCGCGGCGGTCTCCGACATGGGCGTTCACGCCGTGATGGGGACTGGCGGCGCCCCCGAGGGAGTTCTCACCGCCGCGGCTCTCAAATGCCTGAACGGACAGATCCTTGCGCGGCTCGTGGTCTCAACGAAGGAGCACCGAGAACGCACTGCAAGAATGGGAATCACAGACCCTAGGCGCATTTATGACACCGCCGATTTGGCGCCCGGGAAGAAGATCATCTTTGCCTCGACCGGGGTCACGCCGGGCGGCTTGCTCCGCGGGGTCCGTTTCTTCGGCGGTGGGACGAGGACACAATCTGTGATCATGACCTACGAGGACCGGCAGATCCGCTTCATCGATTCCGTGCATATCGAAAAGGGGGCCAAGGACGTCCGCATCCGCTTCTATTAGGGAGGGCCCGAAAGCGAGCCATTCTCCTTGTCGGTGTCATCGGCCGCCGGATTGTCCGGGTGGAACAGCCAGGGCCGCATTGACCAGGCGCTCGGTTCAACTTGCTGGGCCACGGGCGCCGGTGAGGTGCGCCGATCGCATGAGGCCCCTCGCTGGTCTTGAGTACCTGGTCGCCCTGTTTGTCGAACCAGCTGTGCCCAGTTCCTACGTTCCCACTCCGTGTGCTCCATCAGGTGGTCGAAACTGAGATTCAAAGCCTGGGGACAGCCGCTTTCAGACGATCGGCGATCTGGTGCGGCAATGTGTGGTACGGAAAGGCGCTGAACGGGTTGGTTTGCGAACTCCAAGGATTTCATCGACTCCGCTGTGTTCTAGGAAAAAAATCGGCGCCGGCCCGCGGAGTGCCGGGCCGGCTCGCTCGAAGGTGCTGACGCCGGAAAAAAACCCTCTACCGGTGGAAGGAGGCTGCCACGTGCCCGCCACCTGTGTGAGGAGTCCGGCGAGGCACATGGTGCGGTATCCGCTCGGCCGGTTGCGGCGCGAGCGGACGCACGTGCTGGCTCGTGCTCACGTGATCACTGATCGCCTGCAACCGCTTCAGAATGCCCTGCCACTGCGCCCAATCGAGCTGCCGCAGATACGGCCGAAGGCCCTGAATGAAGGGGTCCTCGAGCACCGTCTCGCCGTTCGACTCCGGCACGAAAAAGCGGTTCAGGCCAACACCCAATGCCTCGGCAATCTTTTCAAGCGTGCCTAGGCTGGGGGTCATCTGGCCACTCTCGATGCGGGAGAGGTAGGAACGGGAAACGCGAGAGCGCGCTTGCAATTGGCTCTGCGTCATGCCCCGCGATTCGCGCAATTGGCGGATCCGCTGGCCGATGTTCTCGACCGTCTCGCGGTTGGGCCAATTCTCAAACAGCTGACGGTCGTCGCCGGGAAGATCCTGGGGCGACGGCGTGGGAATAACGAAAGTAACCTTCGGCGGCAACAGTCGCAAACAACGCCGGCAGTTGCCGGTGCGTGTACGGTATTGAACTAATCCGCAAACCTGACAGCGGATCACCTCGCGATCAAGTTCCATGTTCGTAGCTAAGCCATCTTTTTCCGCCACCGGTCTCCTCGCAGATGATTCCCGGCGATGCGAAAGGGGAGGAACGTCAAATAGGGAAGGCAGGAACTGGCGCGCGGACATTTTCCACAGGGTGCCAATACTTGTCAAGCCCTATTTGTTTCAACTTGAGAAAGACATTCTAGCCTCCGGGTAAGTCGGAGATCAAATGCCAAGTCAACCAGATGGTTCCTAAATGACACGTCGTGTCCACTGACACCGCGCGTCCATGCGGCGCCGCAACCTGGCAACAGAATTTGCGCGCCCCGCCAATGCCGGGACCCGGTATACTATGATTTTGCTTGGTCGAGGAACTTATCCTCCGGGTGGGAGCAACTCATTATAGATGCGTCTTGAGAAAGCAGCAGCTCTGGTGGTGTGCATGGCGACCGCGCTGGCTTCGCCTGGCATCACGCGAGCGAGCCAGAACAAGCCGATATGGACCCTGCAAAGCGTATTGCGCCAATTGGATGCGCAGGCTCGGGAATTCCGCAGCCTTTCGGCGAACGTGGAGCGAACGAAGGTCACCGTGGTGGTCAATGATCATTCGACCGAAAGCGGCACCATTCTGGTTCGCGCCGACAAGATGTTGCTGGAGCTCCAGGAGCCCGATGCGCGCACAGTTCTGCGGAACGGCGACAATCTGTACATCTACACGCCCGGGCTGAAACGTCTCGAAGAATACAACCTCGGGAAAAATCGCAGTCTTGTAGACCAATTCCTGCTTCTCGGATTTGGCACCGGAGGCAAGGAACTCGAAAAGGGCTACTTGATCTCGCTGCTCCGGGAAGAAAAACTGGACGACAAGAAAACCATCGAGCTGGAGTTGACGCCCAAGTCGCAGGCCTTGCGTAATCAGATCGCCAAGATCGAAATCTGGCTGGATGAGACGACCTGGCTTCCCGTACAGCAGCAGTTCGTCGAAGCAGGCTCGGGCGATTACTCGATCGTCCGTTATTCGAAAGTGGTCCGGAACCCCGGCATTCCCGACTCCGATTTCAAACCACGCTGGCCCAAGGGAACAGTGAAAGTACGACCGCAGGGCTGAGCGGCCCTAGGCGCTTCCCTTCCCGGTTTGTCGAGCCACCTCGTGCTCCAGCAGCGTGCGCTTGCGGCCGAGGCCCCAACGGTAACCCGCTAGATCTCCGTCCTTACGAACGACACGGTGGCAGGGAATCACGACCGACGTCGGATTTGTGGCGCAGGCACGTGCGACGGCCCGAACTGCAGCGGGGCGGCCGATGGCCTGGGCCACTTCGCTATAAGTCCGGGTGGTTCCGTAGGGAATGCGCCGCAGTTCTTCCCAGACGCGGCGCTCGAAGGCGGTGGCCTGCACGTCGGTCGGCAAATCCAGATGCGGTTCGTGACCGCGCAGGTGTGCCAGAATCCTTGCGACCCATTGCCCAAGGCCCGAATTGCCGCGGCGCGCATCGTCTGCTAGCAGCGTTGCGCGAGGATATTCCTTGCTGAGTTCAGATATTAGCGCGCTATCGGACTGGCCGAGATAAACGGCGCTGATTCCACGGCCGGTGGCCCCGACCAGCAGCCGGCCCAAGGGTGAGGCCACGATCGCGTAGTGGATTTCCATACCCTGCCCGCCACGTCCATAAGCGGCTGGTGTCATCCCCAGATGGCCGGATGCGCGTTCATAAAGCCGGCTCGAGGAGCCGTATCCTGCCTCATACAGTGCTGTTGTCACGCTATCTCCTTTCTTCAACTCGAGTTTCACTCGCCGCATCCGCTGCGAGTCGGCGTATTGCCGGGGTGTGATCCCCATAGCTCGACGAAAGGCCCGCTCCAGCTGGTGCGGGCTCATTCCCGCCATCGCTCCGAGCAACGCGAGCGTTAGCCGCTCCTCGGGCTCGCCTTGGCCGGCGTCAGCGAGAACTCGCCGATCAATTTCGCGGCATACGCGGGCCACCGCTTCGATCCTCCGATCGCGGAGCCGCGCCGCGCGCGGCCGGCAGCGCTGGCATGCCCGGAAACCCCTCTGTTCGGCCGCCTCAGGTAGCGGGAAAAACAATACCTGCTCCCGCCGCGGCTTGCGCGCCGGGCACGAGGGGCGGCAATAAATGCCGGTCGAGCGAACCGCATAGACGAACAGGCCGTCGGCTCGTCGGTCGCGCGACCGAACGGCGTCCCAGTGCTCGCGCGTCCAGGCGCTTCCAGAGGGTTTTAGTACTTCGCTTGCATTCCCAAGCATCTCCTTAAATTCTCCCCCGCAGCAGCTCCCACGTCGCAGACTAAGGCAACTTGAAATGCGCGGCTATCCGATTCTAGCGCGTAAACTTCGCGGGCTGGCGCTCAGCCGGTTACCGAACTGAGCTCCACGCTCATGGGTTACATCATAAGGCACGCTTGGCTCCTCGCGCGTTGACCGATCGTGCGGCCTAACGCATATTCGGGTCACCACTTGGGGTTGTCAGTCGGCATGACTGGGGGCAGCGTCATGGGTGCGATTCCGGAACGTGATGGCCGTGCCGTCGTTACTCCGATTCGAGAGCCTGAAAGCCGCACGCAAACCATCACAGCAATATCAGGAAAGCCAGGACCGCGGCGCTTTATGCGGGTCCCCACGCATGCTGTGGGCGTGGCTGCTGAGCGGCGCCGCTATCCGCGCGCTTCGCTGTGCCTTCCGCTGCGCCTGAGGAAAATCGGGGGGGTCGAACAGGCAACACCCATCACGCTGGTCACTCGCAATATCAGTTCGAGCGGCGTCTATTTTCTCGCGCCGCGGCAGATCGAGATCGGAACGGCGATCGAGCTTGAAGTAGCGCTCATCGAAAGGCCCCTCGGATTCGGCAGCGTCCAAATGTGCACCGCGGCGCACATCGTGCGTGCCGAAGAAACCAGCACGCCGGGCTGGCGGGCCTATGCCGCAAGCTTCGACGATTTCGCGCTCCGGCGCGACGATCACGTGCCGCTTCGTTTTGCGGCTCGCTAGGTTGCCGTCGGCTCATTCCTACAAAACAGGTTTCGCCGGGTGGCCGTGTGCCTGAGCCCTGCGCCTGGCCCGTTTCGGAGAGGTTTTGCTACGATTCCTGCTGTGACTCAGGTCTCCCTTCTAGCGCGCGTCGTGTTGTTTGACTGGGATGGCACTCTGCTCAATTCCTATGCGGCCGACGTTCGAGCCTACCTCGCGATGTTTCATGCACTGAAAATTGAATGGGGAACCGGCGAACTCGAGCGCTTTTACTGCCCTGATTGGTATCAGGTCTATCGCGCTGCCCGCATCCCCCGCTCGCAATGGGAGCGCGCAAATCGGCTGTGGCGGCAAGCCTACCGCGCCGAACGGCCGCTGCTTTTGCCCGGGGCGCGAGTCGTCATTCGCCGGCTGAGGCGCAAATTCAGGCTCGGCATCGTCACCAGCGGAAGCTCGGGGCGCGTCCGGAAGCAGTTGCGCGAGCTCGAATTCGTCCGTCATTTCGCCACCTGCGTCTGCAGCGAGGACGTTTCGCGTCGGAAGCCCCACCCCGCCGCGCTACAACTCGCACTCGAGCGGCTTCG
Organism: Candidatus Acidiferrales bacterium; assembly: GCA_030037525.1. GTDB lineage: Bacteria > Acidobacteriota > Terriglobia > Acidiferrales > UBA7541 > Palsa-295. The sequence goes on from JASHRC010000067.1 coordinate 54,956, forward strand.
CGCCTCGCCGGAGGACGCCATCTATGTGGGAGACACTGCCGACGACATCGAAATGGCCCGCCGCGCCGGAGTTCGCGCCATCGGGGTTTTCGGACCCTTCCCCACCGCAGCCGGCATGCGCGCGGCAAAACCAGATCTGCTGCTCGATTCCATTCGCGACCTCCCGCGACACCTGCGGCAACCCGACTGAAAACGCGCCGCTATTGGGGCGGGCGCGAAGCTGCGGGCTCCGCCGCTGGCGTTTGTGGCGACTCCAGCCCATTCGGCTTGAAATCGGTGTCTCGGATGACCAGCCGCAGGTGCAACTCCAAATCCCCGCTGCCGGTGTAGTCGTCCGAGCTGGTGTAGGTAGGAAGCCAGTATTTGTCCTGAAAATTTTCGCGATACGTCTCAAACATTGAAAACGGCAGATCCGTGCCATTCCCCGCCAGCTCACTCACAAATTTGCCGTAGGTTTCCACAATCGCCAGGTCCTGATCGTCCACATAGACGACGCCTTCGAACAGACGCTGGGTGCGCCGGAGCAGCTTTGGCTTCACCTGAAAAATATAGGTGTTCAGTTCATCGAGTTTCTGCTGCCCGGCATAAAGAAAATCGTAATTGCCAACCTGATCGGAAGTGAGGAAAAACAGCGGCAGGCTGAGTACGGGGCGCACATCCTCCAGCGTGTAGCTGGTCAGCTTCAGAGTGGATTCAATCGGCTTCGATCTGCGCCAGTACCGCTGGCCGTCAGGCTTGACATAGGACTCGCCCGTAATGGTGATCTTCCCGCCCGGATCGGCCAACTCTTCAATGCGGATCGTCTGGGTAAAATCATACGTGTCATAGACCCTTTTCGCGACGTCTTCCTTGGCGGCGAATTTCTGGATGATCTGCTGCTCCGGGACGGGTGGCGGGCCTGGATGCGGCACCGAAGGCATTCTGTGCACTTCGAATTTGGGGGGAGGCGCCATGGGCCCTTGGTTGGTGTCCTGCGCACGCGACGAAGCAACGGCCAGGGCGCAAAACGCCGCCAGGGCCAACGCGGGAAATAGGGTTCGCATTTTGGCCGAATTCATGCGCGACAGTTTAGATGCGGCAAACATCGACTCGGTGATTCGCCGTCGCTCGCTAGGATACCCCCCTTGGCCTGACGCAAAAACCCCAGCCTACGGGGAGTGCTGCCTCTGCTAAGATCAAGCGTTCGGCTCCGGCCCGGGCCAACGTGCGTCACGAACGACAATGCAAGCGCTATTACGTCAGCGGAACAGTACAAGGGGTGGGATTTCGCTTTTTCGTTGAGCGCGCGGCGCGCCATTTGAAACTCAGCGGATACGTCAGGAATCTGAGCGACGGCCGCGTGGAGGTTTATGCCATCGGCCCCTCCGACTCTCTGGCAGATCTTCACAGCGAACTCGAGCGGGGTCCCCGCGGCGCGTTCGTCTCCCTGGTGGTGGAGGAACAGGCACTCTTCCAGTCGCGATTTTCTCAATCCTTCTCAATCGAGTACGACGCCTGAAGCGGCGAGAGGAACCGAATGGACGAACTCAAGAAGCTGATTCGCGAAATTCCCGATTATCCCAAGCCGGGAATTCTCTTTTACGACGTGACGACGCTGCTCAAGGACGCCACCGGCTTTCACCTGCTCGTCGACAAGCTTTGCGAGCACTACAACGGCCGCAGAGTCGACGTCGTCGCCGGCATCGAGGCGCGGGGATTTATTTTCGCTCCCGCGCTCGCCTATCGCCTGGGCGCGGGCTTCGTTCCCGTGCGAAAACCGAAAAAGCTGCCCTGGAAGACTGCGGGCGTCACTTACCAGCTCGAGTACGGCACAGATACTCTCGAGATTCACCAGGACGGCATCACCCCGGGCCAGCACGCACTGGTTTGCGATGACCTGCTGGCAACCGGCGGAACTGCGGCTGCTGCCGTCGAATTGGTACGCAAGCTGGGAGGCCAGGTGGTCGGCGCCGCCTTTGCCGTCGAGCTCAGTTTTCTCGGTGGACGCAGGAAGCTCAACGGCGTAGACACCTTTTCCCTGATCAAATACGACAGGTGATCGATCGAAACCTGGCGTTCACCGCGGTGGTCATCTGGTTGCCAGCCGAACGGGGTGACGCAGTGCTCCATCAGGTTCTGCCATTTCGACCTCTGCGTTGACGGAGGACTTCAAACAGCATGATGCCCGCTGCCACCGAAACGTTCAGCGATCTCACCGGTCCCTTCGTTGGCAGTGAAACCAGAAAATCGCAGTGCTGGCGGGCGAGCTCGTGCAGTCCCCTCCCTTCACGCCCCAGCACAATTCCAATCGGCCCGGTCAGATCGACCTCAGTGTAATTTCGCTCCGCGCGTTCCTCCAGCCCGACAAGCCAGTACCCCGCCTGCTTGATCTCCTCCATGGCGCGGACCAGATTTTTCACGCGAGCAACAGGTAGATGGGCCAGCGCCCCTGCGGAGGCGCGCTCGACCGTCTCGCTGAGCCCTGCAGCGCGCCGCTCCGGAATCACCACGCCTTCGGCGCCCGCAGCAAGCGAAGTGCGCACTATCGCACCCAGGTTGTGAGGGTCCTCCACGCCGTCCAGCAGAACCAGCACGCCGCGCCCATCTTTGGCTCGAAGCAAATCTTCCAAAGCGACCGCGGACTTGGCCGCAGCCAGGGCTGCAATGCCCTGGTGTTCGCGCGTTCCGGAAAGACGATCGACCTGGGCGCGATCGAGAAAACGCACCGGCACACCGCGCGACCGCGCCAGCTCGACCACCGCTTCCACCCGCTCGCCGTGACGCCCCCGCACAATCACGATGCGGTCAAGCGCACGCCCGGCAGCCAGCGCCTCCTCCACCGGGTGAAACCCAGTGAGCCAGTTCATTCAGATCTCATCATTCTGCACGGCGTCTGGTTGCCCCCAGGCCGTCGGGCCAGCAAGTTGAACCATTCCCCTTCCGGCGATCAGTCGAGCGCGGCGCAAAATTCCACGACCCGCTGGCGCGTGCCCTTTACCTCGACGGCAAACGGCAGTTTCCGGGCGGAGTCGAGCAACAGAATCACGCGATCCAGCTCGCCTGCGCCCACGCGGCCTGCCAGCAGGAGCCGTACGGGGTGGAACAAGTCACGGCTGCGCTGCGGCAAGACTCCTTTGAGACCCTCGATGACTTCCTTGAAACGGTCGGAACCCATTTCGCCGCCATCGAGCACGCGGTTGGCGAGTTCGCGGATCACGTCGCGCGCTCCCTCTCGGGCGAGCACGTCCCGGCTTGTGGTCTCGCGCAATAACGCCACTGCGTCATAGTGGAAGACCAGCGCGAGCAGGCCGGCGAGCGAGGTCTGGTCCTCGGCCCAGGGACCAAGGAGCTCGGCGGCTCGCTCGAGCCAAGCCGCGAGTGGAGTGTTCGCTCCGATATCCGCGTTCGCCCCAAGCCAGCCGCGTTCCACCAAAATCTGGGCAATCCCAGTTAAGGAAGCCGCCGTGCGAGGCGCTCCAGACGATAGATCGAGCGTCATTTTCGCAATTCTATCGCAGGCCAACACGGGCCCTGCCTTTTGGCTGAGGGGCTCTCCCTTTGTGCCGGCCAGCGATCAGTCGCTGCTCAGGGTGGCCACCGCATGCGCGGCGATGGCTTCGCCACGCCCGATCGCATCGGTTCCCTCGTTGGTCTTGGCCTTCAGGTTGATTTCACTCGAGGCGATGCCGAGCGCTTTGGCCAGCGCCGTCCGCATCGCGGGAAAGTGCGGGCCAAGTTTGGGTTTCTCGCAGATGACCACTGCATCCACATGAACGATGCGAAAGTGTCGATTTTCCAGAAGGCCTCGGATGTGCTCGAGGAAAACGAGGCTCGAGGCGCCTTTCCATTTCGGATCGGTATCCGGGAAATGCGTGCCGATGTCACCGAGCCCTGCGGCACCCAAAACAGCGTCGCAAATCGCATGGCAGAGCACGTCGCCATCGGAATGCCCCTGGGAACCTCGCTCGAAGGCAACCTCGATTCCGCCAACCATGAGCTTGCGTCCCTGGACCAGACGATGCAGGTCGTAGCCGATTCCGGCGCAGTTCATCGCGCTCTCGTCTCCCGTGGGCCAGGCGCAGTTTGGATCTGTGCAGTGCTTGGCCAGCGATCGAGTTTCGCGTTGTTTCGATCGACAGCGGTCGTGAAATCGGAATGGCTCATGGTATTCGCAAAGCCTTGCCTGGGTTGCGCCCGGAGGCCATCGGCCTCCATACAGCCCATCTCAAGACCGCTCGCTCGAGGCTTATGTTGCCCTGCTCGCGCGTCGAGCAGCAGGGTCACGCGTTTGCCTCTCGGCGTTCTTGATCCAGATAGAAGCGCGCTAGGTCCATGTCGGCCGGCCGCGTGATTTTCAGGTTGCGTTCCGATCCCTGCACCACATACACGTCACGCCCGATCCGCTCGACCAGCGCCGCCTCATCGGAGGCCGTCACGCCGTCCCGCTGGGCCTGTTGAAACGCCTCGCGCAGCAAAGCGTAGGAAAACGCCTGCGGAGTTTGAGCCAGCACGATCCGCTCGCGGGGAATCGTTGCCGAAACCAGCGCCACGTCTTCGGGAAGGCTCGCCCGCTTGACCTCTTTTACGGTGTCGATCGCCGGGACACCGAGGATCGCCGCGCCGCGCGCCCTCGCTTCGGCAATCACGCGTTCCACCTGTTTGGGAGTGACAAACGGGCGCACCGCATCGTGTACCAGCACAATTTCGCTCATCGGGTCGACCTGCGCCAGCGCGTTTCCCACCGATTGCTGGCGCGTGTCGCCGCCGTGAATCACCCGCGCCGGACGGCCCAGGGCGGCGCGCGCGACCTTGTCCTGCAAGGAAACCACATCGTCGGTGCGCGCAGCGATCAAAAACTCCGTGATCGCCGCGCATGCGGCCAGACGACGCAGCGTAAAGATGATTAGCGGCAAGCCGTCCAGCTCAAGGAACTGCTTCGGTTGCTCGGTGCCCATACGGGTGCCGAGGCCCGCAGCGGGAACAATGGCGACGATTCGGCTCATCGGAAGGTTAGGAGTCTATCGCAATCAAGGTAACCATTTTATCTCTTCGCAGGCAAACGGTTGCTCGGAATGGCTCAGCCTGAATAGCGCTCGAGGGCAGACCGAAGCACGGCGCGCCTGCCGCCGGTCGCCCCCGGGGTGAATCGGGAGAGCAGCTGCTGTACCCAGCAGCCATCTGGCTTGAATGTCGCGATCCATGATCTTGGACAACTCGATCGGGTGATTCGAGAGCCTTCAAAACCGAGGGCAGTCCTTTGCCGGAGGAGTCCAAAGAAGCCGCGGGCTTTGAGCCGGCTTTCCAGGACCAGGGGCTAGGAGCGGCCCGATTCGGGGTAAAGCGGGCGCGGGCGCTCGCCCCCAGCTTCGGCAACGCGGCCCTGCCCTTGCGGTTCAGCGGCCACAGGCCGAGGCGTCTCGATGGCTCGCTCGTCGTAGCGGCCGAAAATCATCTTTCCGGCGGTTGTCTGGTGGACCGACGTAACACTGATGTCGATCGTTTTGTTGATCATCTTGCGCGCCCCGTCGACGACCACCATGGTGCCGTCGTCCAGATAGGCCACGCCTTGGTTGTATTCCTTGCCTTCGCGCAGGATGAAGACGCGCATCGTCTCGCCCGGCAGCACCACCGGCTTCAGCGCATTGGCCAGCAGGTTCACGTTCATCACTTCGAGGCCCTGCAGCGTGGCGACCTTGTTCAGATTGAAATCGTTGGTCACGACCTTTGCGTCGTAGCGCTTGGCCAGCTCAATCAGCTTCATATCCACGTCAGCGATTTGCGCGAAATCATCCTCGGCGATCTGCACGTCGAGATGCGTCATTTTCTGGATTCGCTGGAGGACTTCCAGCCCGCGGCGCCCCCTCTGTCGTTTGAGCGGATCGGCCGAGTCAGCGACCAATTGCAGTTCCCGCAGCACGAACTGCGGAATGATCACGGTGCCGTCGAGAAATTGAGCTTCGGCGATGTCCGCCACCCGCCCGTCGATAATGACACTGGTATCCAACAGCTTCACGGAGTGTCTGACATTTCGTTCGCTGCCAAAAACCCCACCGAAGGCCTGCAGGTTGAGCATGTCGCCCTTATTGGCCCCGAGAACCAGGCCGATGTAGGTCATCACCAGGAAAATCGCCAAACTGAAAAAGGATCGCGTGCTCAACGGAATCGTGGTGTGCGTGAAAATGAGCGAAATCATGTACGCACCGAGAATGCCAAGAATCGAACCGACCGCCGCACCAATCAGGCGTCGCAGACTGGCTCTGCGCAGGCGCAGCTCGAACAAAATCACAGCAATCGAGAACACCAGGCCGGCCGCTGCCCCTTCGAAGGCCGAGAGGCTGAACGGCCGGAAGTGGAAACCTGCTCCGGTGCAAACGATCACGAAGATCAACCGGAACGCCAGAATGTCCCAGAACGCACCGACCCCTTCTTGGACGGGCTTGGCAGGAACGGGAGCTTTCCCTGGCGAAACAAGGGGGGTCGCGCCAGCCGGTACCCGGCTTGGCGCGTTAGAAGGCCTTGGCATCGCTGCACCCTATGAAGCGTATGACGATATGAGTCGCGCGGAATGAATCGCGCTGCCGCAACCACATTTTCCGTGCAGCCGGTATTGCGAACGATCCGGTCGCCCGGGTATGAATCGAAACGACGTATGAAGTTTAAACACTCACAGTATAGCACCGCACGGAGCGGGCGGCTGGATCTTGGGGCTCTTAAAGGTAATACCGGGGAACGCGACGGCCCAAAGCGCAGAGAAGGTCGGAGGTGACCGTGCCGATTTCGCGTGCCACGTCGGAGACTTTGATCTCCGCGTTTCCATCCTTGCCGTAGATCGTGACGATGTCGCCGAGCGCCACCCCCGGCACATCGGTGACATCGAGTGTCGTCAGGTCCATCGAAATCGCGCCCACCAGCGGCACCCGCCGGCCGCGCACCAGCGCGCAGCCGCGATTGGTCCGTTGCCGCATGATCCCGTCAGCGTATCCCGCGTTGATCACCGCGATGCGCGAAGGACGCTCGGTCGTAAATCGGGCGCCATACCCCACCGGCTGCCCCGGCGGAAGGTCGCGAAGGGTGATGATTCGCGCACGCATGGAGAGGCTGGGCTCCAGAGGCAATTGGTCGCGAACCTCCTGCCCTTTGCGCGGCGGATCGAAGGACTGGTAGTAGCCGTAAAGAATGGCGCCGGGGCGAATCATGTCCGCCCAAGTGCTTGGTCGGGCACAAATGGCGCCGCTGTTTGCCATATGCACGATTCCCGGGGAAATGCCGAGCGCGTGCATGCGCTCCAGGCACTCACGAAAAAGGTGCTCCTGGTCATCGGTCTGGCGCGCGCTGAAGTCTTCGGCCGAAGCGAAATGCGTGAGGGTGCCCTCCAGCTGCAGATGACGGCAGTCCGCTAAGGCGTTGGCGAACGCCGCAAGCTCGGACGGCAGAATGCCGAGCCGGTTCATGCCCGTGTTGATTTTCAGATGGAAGCGGAGCTTCGATTTCACCCGGGCGGCCCTGGCCGCACGCTCGAGCAATCGCACGTCGTCGACCCGCGTGACGGTTGGCGTCAAACGCTTGTCAATGAAGCGCTTCTCCTCCCCGGGCCAAAATCCGGTGAGCACCAGAATCGGTTTGCGAACGCCCGCCTGGCGCAGCTCGAGCCCTTCATTCGAGCAGGTCACGCCGAAGCGGTTCGCACCGGCCCGTTCGAGCGCTTTGGTCACCGGCACGGCGCCCAGTCCATATGCATTCGATTTCACGACGGCCAGAATTTCCAGCCGGGGACCGACATGCCGCCGGACGGTGTCGAGATTCTTGGTGATGGCCCTGAGCGAAACCTCCACCCATACCGGGCGCCCTCCGAAATGAACCTGTTTCGTCATGAGCTTTTAGAATGCCAGAGTCTTGCTCGGCGCGGCGCAACAATTCGCGTGGGCGATCTGGGAGCGCTGCGTTTAGGTTAACAGCCAGCAGGTTTTGGTGCAGGTCGGGAGCCCTTTTCCTTCCGATCCGGCCAAATGTTGAATGCGACGGAAAAGGCGAGACTTAGACGCACCGACGAAGCGCGTCGATCAGCGGGGCCCGCAGCCCTCGGGACACGGTGTGTGTCTCCGAGGACGCTAGGTTTAGGGGCTACTCGTCACCGACGCTCGCCCACTCGTCGGGGGCCGCTTCCTCAAAGCGCGTATGGCGGCTCAGGAAGACGAAATGCAGCGTTCCGGTCGGGCCATTGCGCTGCTTGGCGATGATCAACTCGGCCTTGGCGCGCTCTTCTTCAGGAAGGTCGGTCTTATAGAAATTCGGGCGGTTGATAAACAGCACCACATCTGCGTCCTGCTCGATCGCGCCTGACTCGCGCAAATCGGCGAGCTGCGGCTTGCGCTCTTCGCGTTCCGGAGCACGAGTCAACTGGCTGAGAACGAGTACGGGCACCTTCAACTCCTTTGCCAGTGCTTTCAGCGCGCGCGAAATACTGGAGACTTCTTCCTGACGGTTGGCCGAGCGGCGGTTGAGCGTGGGCACGACCAACTGAATGTAGTCAACGATCACGAGCGCAAGACCCCGGTCGCGCTTGAGACGCCGCGCCTTCGCGCCCATTTCCAGGACGGTCGAGGAAGCCGAATCGTCGATCCACATTGGCGCTTCGCCAAGCTCGCCGAGGGCGGCGGTCAGTTTGCCCCACTCCCCGTGGCTCAAGTGCCCGGTGCGGAATTTGTGCGCGTCCACGCGCGCCTGCGAAGAAAGCAGGCGAAGCAGCAAGGACTCCTTCGACATTTCCAGACTGAAAATGGCCACCGGCTGACGCCGGCGGAGGGCTACATTCTCGGCGATGTTGAGCGCGAGCGCGGTCTTCCCCATCGAGGGACGTGCTGCCAGAATCACGAGCTCGGAGGGCTGCAAGCCCGCGGTTTCATTGTCGAGATTCGCATAGCCCGTTGCCAGACCCGTGATGCGGCGGCCTTCGCTGAAGATCTTCTCCAGACGCTCAAAGCCGTCCTTCACCAGATCCTTGACACCAATCAGGCCCGCCTTCACTCGATCTTCGGCGAGCTGGAAAATCTGCGACTCGGCGCGATCGAGGATGACGTCGGCGTCATCGTCGGCCGCAAGAGCCTGTTCCTGAATCGCCGAGGCCGAGTGGATCAGATTGCGCAGAACCGATTTCTCTTTAACGATGCGCGCGTAATGGTCCACGTTGGTCACGCGCGGCAGGCCATCGGCGAGCTGCGAAAGATAAGAGACCCCGCCGGCGGCTTCCAGTTCGCCGCGCTTGGCAAGATCCTCCATCAACGTGATCGTGTCGATGGCTTGCTGACGCTCGGCCAGCCCGACCATGCGCTCGAAAATCCGGCGATGCTGGGGAAGGAAGAAGTCCTCGGTGCGCAACCGCTCGACGGCTGCGTTCAGAGCGTGATTATCGAGCAGGACAGCTCCGAGAATGCTGCGTTCGGCTTCTAGGTTGTGCGGGAGAGGCCTTTCCAGTGTGGTGGTGTCGCTCGACATTTCGCTTTATTTTCGCCCAGTCCTTCGCGGAGCGCAAGAGCCATTTTCATGCGCTCTGGTTTCCACACTTGTGCCCCGGCCTGCCTCCCTGGCGCAGGCCCGCTCCGGGCAGGAATGCGTTCGTGAGTTTTTTCCGGTATCGGGAGTCCTGACTGCAGGACTGACGAGCCGTTGCCGTTGTGACCGCGAGTGTGCACACGCGGCGGGCGGACGTCAATGACTCCGGTCTGTGGACTTTTTTTGAAAAGTGGAAAAACGAAACCGGACTACTCTTCTTTTTTGACCGCGAGCTTCACCGAGGCGGTGACTTCGCGGTGAAGCCTAATGGCAACATCGAAATTGCCGATGGCTTTGATCGGTTCGGCAAGCTGGATTTTGCGCTTGTCGATGGCGTAGCCTTTGGCGCCCAGGGCTTCGGAAATGTCGGCAGAGGTGACAGAACCAAAAAGCTGGTCGTTGTCGCCGGACTTGCGCGAGATTTCCAGCAACACGCCGGCGAGCAACTCGGCAAGCTTCTGCGCGTCGGCGATTTCGACGGCGGCTTTCTTGGCAAAGGCCGCCCGCATCTTCTCGAGCCGTTTCATATTGCCGGGGCTTGCTTCAAGCGCCAGTTTCCGCGGGAGAAGGAAATTGCGCGCGTAGCCTTCCGCAACCTCGACTACCTGGCCGCGGTTTCCCAGCTTTTCGACGTCTTCTTGAAGAATGATCTGCATCTTGAACCCCCCCTGTATTGGCGGGCCAAAGCTCGCGCCTAAGGCGGCCGGGCCCTCTATAAAAACCAAAAGAGACCCTGTTCGGCGCCACCGCGAGAGCGGAACCCCGCGAACGGTCGGATCACAGTTCGGCGGCGAAAGGCAGCAGCGCAATGTTTTGCGCGCGCTTGATGGCCACCGCGAGCCAGCGCTGATGCCGCGCGCAGGTCCCGGTCATACGGCGCGGGAGAATCTTGCCGCGCTCCTGAAGGAAAGGCGCAAGAATTTCCGCTTTCTTGTAATCGATGTAATCCGACTTCTCGACACAGAAGCGGCAGACCTTCTTCTTGCGCACAAAGCTGCGCTTCGCTCGGCGCGGCGCACCGCCGCCGGCCCTGCCGGAGTGCAGGGGCGGACCACCGGGACGTTGCGGCGAGCCTGCGTGATGAGTTCCGCTACCGCCGGCCGGCGGGCCCGCGGGAGGCGCTTGCGGCGCCGTCGGTTGAGTTGCGTTTTCGTCTGCCATTTCCATCTCTCCTGATGAATTCGATTAGGATTGCGCAGCGGCGTGTTCGGTTCCGCCCGCCGGAACCGGAGCAGGTGTCGCAGGCGGCTTGCGGGGACGCCGCGCGGCGCGTTTCTCGCGGTGTCTCTTGAGTTTTTCCTGGCGCTTCAGCTCTAGGTCGACGCGAATGGTCAGATACTTGATGACCGCGTCGGCCACCTTCAGGCGCCGCTCAAGCTCCTTAACCACTTCGCCGTGCGAGGAGCGCACCACCATGAACACGTAATACCCCTCGCGCATGCGCTGCACTCGGTAGGCCATGCGCTTGCGGCCCCACCTCTCCGTCTTCTCGATTCGGCCGCCCTTCTCCGCGGCGGCGTGCTCAAGCGTGCCGACAATCTTGTCGATGTCCGGCTCGGGCGTATCCGGCCGGCAGATGAAGATCAGATCGTATTGCCGCTCTTCCATGTGTCCTCTCGATTCGCGGCTTCGACCTGGGCAAGCGCCCGGTGTCGAAGGCCGTGTCATTCGCTTCCCCCAGAAACCACCGGCAGCTCCGGTGGCTTTACGCTTTCGCCTTCCCTTGGGGCGAGGCTCTGTGATTGAACCGCGCCATCGCTTTGGCCAACCCCTCGGTCAAAATCAGCTCGACCGCGTCGGCTGCCTCGCCGGCCTCGTCCCGGGCGATGCGCCGTTCGGCGGCGCGCATCCTCGACAGCACGTAGTCCCGCCGGTCGCCCCAGATCTGTTCGGGCTGGACTCCCATCCGCACGCGGATGAATTCATCAGTGCCGAGTGCGGCGATCACCGACTTCAACCCGTTGTGCGTGCTGTTGCGGCCGCGATCGCGGATTCGCAACATGCCCCACGGCAGATCCACCTCGTCGACGAGGATGATCGTCTCGGCCACATCGCACCTGTGCCGCTCGACAAGCATTCCGACCGCCATGCCGCTCAGATTCATCATCGTCTGCGGCTTCGCCAAAATCACATCTTGCCCGGCGAACCGCCCGCGTCCGACAAGCGATTTCTCTTCCCGTCGAGCCACGCGGATGTTTGCGCGTTCGGCCAACGCATCCACGCCCAGAAAGCCCATGTTGTGCGGCGTCCATTCGTATTCGGGACCCGGATTGCCGAGCCCCACGATAAGCCGCATCGGCCCGCTGCCTCCTTGCCTGCCCGGCCGCAGGCGCCGCGTTTACTTCTTCTTTTCCTTTTCGGCCTTCTCGGCCTTCGGAGCGGCTGCTTCGGCGCCCGCTTCGGCCTCGCCCTCTTCTTCCTTCTTGCCCTTCTTGATGACTTCGGGCTCGGCCGGCGCGGCTTCCGCGGTCACCGCGGCTTCCGCGGCCGGTTCTGCTTCGGCCTTGAGCGTGACAACGTGAGCGAGTACCCGCTGCGGATCGGTCAGGAGCTTGACCTTTTGCGGATCGATCGGCAGATCGGCGGCGCGAAGCTGCTTGCCGATGGTGAGCCCGCTGATGTCCACCTTGAACTCTTCGGGTATGTCGCCCGGAAGACACTCGACTTCGACCTCGCGAGTAACCATTTCGAAGATGCCGCCCTGCAGCTTCACGCCTTCCGGCTCTCCGAAGGTATGCACCGGCACGCGAACGCGCATGCGCACGTCCATGGCGATGCGCATGAGGTCGACGTGGAGCAGCGCACCGCTCACCGGATCGACCTGCCAGTCTTTCACCATGGCCCTCTCCTCCCCGCCGCCGGCGACCTGCACGGTGAAGATCGTATTGTGGCCGGATTCGGAGCGCAGAATCCTGCTGACCTGCTTCGCATTCACCGTGAGAGAAATCGCATTCTTGCGTCCGCCGTAGAGAACGGCCGGCACCATACCGGCCAGACGCACACGGCGCGCGGCGTTTTTCCCGCGCTCCTCGCGAACCTTGCCTTCGACTGTAAACGCCTCCATCGCTTGCCTCCGGGGCCTACCGCCCCTTCCCCTCGGAAAAGCTTCGATCCCGCTGCTGGTCGGCCCGCGGTATGCTGGCCCGATCTAAATGAACAGCTCGCTGATCGAGGTCTCTTCGTGAATCGACTGGATGCCCCGCGCCAGCAACGGTGCCACGCTGAGCACCTTGATCTTCGACACGTCTTTGGCCGTCGGACTGAGCGGCACCGAGTCGGTGACCACCACCTCCTCGAACGGCGAGTTCCTGATGCGCTCGACGGCCGGCCCCGAAAGCACAGGATGGGTGCAGGCAGCGAAGACTTTTGTCGCGCCGTTCTCCAGCAGGGCCTCAGCCGTCTTCACCAGCGTTCCGGCCGTGTCGATGATGTCGTCGATCACGAGCGCCGGCCGCCCTTCCACGTCTCCGATCAGGTGCATCACTTCGCTGACGTTAATATCGATGCGGCGCTTGTCGACGATGGCCAAAGGCGCGTCAATCCTCTTGGCAAACAGCCTGGCGCGCTCGACCCCGCCTGCATCGGGCGAAACCACGGTGATCGACCCGAGATGCTTCTTCTCGAAATATTCCACCAGCACCGGCGAAGCGTACAAGTGATCCACCGGAATATTGAAGTAGCCTTGAATCTGCGGGGCGTGCAGATCGAGCGAAAGCACGCGGCTGGCGCCGGCGGTTTCAAGCAAATCGGCCACCAGCTTGGCCGAGATCGCCACACGAGGCCGGTCCTTGCGGTCCTGCCTGGCGTACGGGTAATAGGGAACCACCGGTGTAATGCGCCAGGCCGAGGCGCGCTTGAACGCGTCGATCATCAGCAGCAGCTGAACCAGGTGATGATTCACCGGCGAGCAACACGGTTGCACCACAAAGACATCGGCGCCCCGTACATTCTCGAGAATCTGATAGCGAGTTTCACCGTCAGAGAATTGGCCGTGCTCGGCGCAGCCCCGCGCCACGCCCAGGTGCGCACAGATCGCATCGCAAAGCGCCGGGTTCGCAGTGCCGCAAAAGACCTTAAACTTGTCGTCGGCCAAGCGTTCTCCCCGACGCGGGTCGACCCGCGCTCACGGAAGGCACACGCCAGCCCATGGCCCGGCCGTACCTTTCCCTGGAAACTGTTTCCACCACGAAAACCGAATCTTCCGGGAACGCACCAGCGGCTCGGCGCGCGCGCGCTGGGCTTCGGAATACTCCAAACACCGCCGACCCGCTACCCGCCAGCGCGGCATCCGCGGCTCCTTGCTTGAGCAATCCGTCCCGAATCTCCTTCAGGCGCGGATGGCGACGGAAAACCGGCCCTTCAAAATCATTGGAGACGATTCCCTGCCGGCTCCAGCACAGAGCGCAGAACGCCCAAATTCTAGGGGGTTTCGAGAGCCTTGTCAATTCGGGCGCAAGCCACTGGTAGGCCTCTTTGGTGCTCACGGCGATGCCTTTGGGCGAAACCACCACCAGCGAGCGCCGCACGCGGTCTTCGAGAGGATAGATTTCATCTCCGCGACCGACCGCCAAGGCGCGGCCGCCGACCAGGAAAAAGGGCACGTCGGCGCCAATGGTCGCGGCAATTTCCATCAATCGCCCAAGCGGCAGCGCCGCCTTGGTCAACCGCAGCATGCCGATCAAGGCGGCTGCGGCGTCGCTGGAGCCGCCGCCCAAACCACGCCCGACGGGAATGCGCTTGCTGAGGCGGGCGTGAATCCCGCCGCGAAAATTGATCTCCGATCCGATCGTCTCGATCGCTCGATAGACCAGATTCTCCGGTCCAGCCGACAGGGAAGGATCGTCCACCTCTAAAAAGATTCCCGGTTCGGATGTTTCGGCCAGCTCCAGGCGGTCGCACAGCGAGATGGTCTCGAAAATGGTGCGCAACTCGTGATAGTGGTCGGGGCGCTGGCCCACGACGTCGAGGCGCAGATTGATTTTCGCAAACGCGGGAAGTCGCACTGCTTTTTTCTTGCCGGAAGGCATCCGCGGGAGCTTACTGCGGTTTGGCCGTGTCCGGAGAGGATTTCTGCGCGAGGCGGCGCTTCAGATTCTTTAGCTGGGCCTCGACTTCGTTGGCCTTATCGGGTTCGTAATCGGCAGGAAGCACTTTTTGCCATTCGGCAAGCGAACGCTCGAAAAAGGCGGCAGCTTGCTCGTTCTGGCCAAGCCTCAAGTAGACGTCGGCCAGATGGCTCAAGATCGTGGGATCGCGACCCTCCCGCTCCACGGCTTTTCGTAAATACTGTTCGGCTTCGCCCAGCTTGTTTTGCTTGTAGTAGGCCCAACCCAGACTGTCGAGATAGGCGCCGTTGGAGGGCTGCTCCTTGAGCGCTTGCTCGATCATCGAAGTGGCCTCCTGCAGGCGCACGCCGCGATCGGCCAGCATGTAGCCGAAGTTGTTCAGCACCTCGGCATTGTTCGGGTTGGCCTGTAGCGCCCTCCGAAACTGTCGTTCGGCCTCGTCGTATTTCTTCTGGACCTGATAAATGCCGCCCAGCATCGTCCATGCGGACTGTTGCTCCTCTGGGCCGTGCGCCAGCTGCTCCGCCTTGGTGGCCGCTCGCTCCGCGTCCGCGTACTTCTTACCGCGCGCTTCGATCTGTGCAATGTCCAAATAGATCTCCGCGTCCGCATCCGTACCGCTGAGCAGTCCCTCCAGCAGACGAATTCCGTCGGCCGGATCGGACTTTTCCCCATAGAGCAGCGCCAAGGTAACCGTGGCGTCCTCAGACTTCGGGTCCGCCTCGTGCGCCTTTTTCGCCTCGGCGATGGCCCGGTCAAGATCGTGGCTTTCCCGGTAGGTGTCGATGGTCAGCATCTCGGCCCGCTTGGCCGAATCGGGATTGGCTTTCGCCATCTCCTGAAAGGCCTCCAGCGCCGCTGAGTAGTTGCCTTGGTCGCGATAGATGTGTCCGAGCTGTTCGTACAAGATACCCAGGGCGGTGCCGTTTCGGCTGGGCTGGTTTTTCATGCCCGCGATGGCGTCGGTCAGAAGTTTGATTCCCTCATCGAAGCGGCCTTCGTCCTGGTCCAGCAAGGCCTGGTTGTACAAAACCTCCAGGTTGTCGGGCGCGATCTGCCGCGCGCGCGCCAAACTGGCTTCGGCCTGGTCGAATTCTCCGAGTCGCCGCTCGAGCTCCGACGCGCGCAGCTGGTTTTCCCAATTGCCGGGCTCGAGCTCGGATAACTTCTGGAACTGAACGAGCGCAGCGGCATATTTGTCCTGCTCGATCAAAGCTTGCGCGAGGCCGTGGCGGTGGCCGGGATCGTCCGGATCACCCTCCACCGCCTTGCGGTAGGCGTCTTCCGCTTTGGCCCAGTTCTTCAACTGCGAGTACGCGTCACCTAGAAGATCGCAAAGATCCGGCGAACCAGAGTCGCTCGCGGCCGGTGCCAGCAGTTCGACCGCCTCTTGCGAGCGGCTTTCGTCGATGAGAAGCTGACTGAGTTGCTCGAGCGCGGCCTCGTTGTCGGGCTCCTGCTTGACCACGCTCCGCAGCACCTGCTCGGCTTCCTCATGCTTGTTCTCAAACCTGTACAGTCGCGCCAACCAAAGCGAAGAATAGGTGTCGCGCGGATCCAGCTTCAAAATCGCTTGGAACTGCTCGACCGCTTTTCCCAGAGTTTCCTGCTGGACATCGCCTGCTTCGAGATCGCCCAAAGATCGCACGTAGATGCGCGCCAACAGGCGGTGCGCATCCACGTTATTCGGGTCGATTTTCAGTGCCTCCTGGGCCTGGAGGATTGCGTCGCGAATGCGCTGCGATTTCGCGTAGATCTCCGCGAGGCGCTCTTTGATGACAGCCGAATCGGGATCGATGTCCAGAGCCTTCTTGTAGGAGTCGATGGACTCTGCAGCCAGATCGGCGTTGTTTGTGAGTTCGTACTGCATCTCCTCGAGGTGACCCTGGGCGAAGTAGAAATATGCATCGGCCTGGGAGTCCGATTTCTGGGAGGCGGGTGGCTGAGCCTGGGGCGAAGCTTGGGCCCACGCTCCCGGTGCCAGAGCTAAGGCTGCGAAGGCGGCTATAAGTGTGGCTTGGATTTTCATTGGTATGAGGTAAGAATGCATTATCGTATAGGGATGCGAGGGCGTCAAAGCTTTCCCCGGCCGCCGTTGCCGAGCCTCCCTCCCAAAATACGACGCATGCTGCGGTGATCCGGATGCATTGTCTTGAACGATTCCCCCAGACGGCTGCTAGGGTTCCTTCCAGGAAGACTCCAAACGCCTTAGCTCCCCTTTTGATGGTACTTCTGGCAGCCTCATCGCCCCTCGCTTCGCCGCCTGCCGCACAGGAGCTTGCCAGCCCACCTGGCCACGCTGGCACGCAGAATACAGTGGCACCGGCGGCGTCTGCTGTCAAACCGACCCTTTCGAGCCTATCTTGGCTCTCAGGAGAATGGCAAGGCACCTGGGGACCCCGGATTGCTCAACAGACCTGGACTACGCCCAACGCCGGCGTCATGCTCGGCAGCTTCCAACTGACCGAAGGCGGTAAGACCCTCGTGCTCGAATTCTTCACGCTGACAGAAGAACCCGACGGAATCAAACTGTATTTGCGGCATTTTACGCCGTCTCTGACACCCTGGGAAAAAACCGGGCCAACGGTACTTAACCTGCTGAGCGCCGACACCAAATCGGTTGTCTTCCTAAACCCGGCGAATGGCCAGCCCAAGCAGGATGTCCTCACGAGAATCGATGCGGATACTTACATCTCGCGCTCCATAATCGTTCCTGACAAGGGCGACGCGCAGGTCACTGAAATTACCTACCATCGCCTGTACCAGGGCCCGCCGCCCAAACGGAAGTCTAAGCACCAGGGCAGCTCTTCGAACTGAACCGAAGATGGGTGGGAATTCTCGCTTCAGAGCCGTCGCCGAGAATCAACTGCTGTATGACCAGCGATTCGCCCGGTAAGGTCGGCACCTAGTCGCCGAGGCTGTAGTTGACCAGGCGCCCGATTGGCGCATCAAAGAGTACAGGGAGGAGGAAGGTTGCCCATGACCGTTCTCTCGCATCGCCTACCGTTCTCACCGTCCAAGTTGGTCAAGCAGGCCGTGGTCTATTCGTTGTCCTTCACTCTCGTGTTCGCGTCCTTGCCTTTGAGCCTGACGGCCGGCCAGCAGGCACCGCCCCCTGCGCAGCAGACGCCCCCCTACGCAGAGAAAACGCCCGAAGAACTGCGGCAATTGGCGGCGCCGATTGCGCTATACCCCGATTCGCTTGTCGCACAGATTCTGGCCGCTTCCACTTTCCCCGAGCAGGTGGTCGAGGCGGACCGCTGGGTCCAAGCTCATCCGGATCTTAAGGGCGACGCCCTGGGTCGTGCGGTCGATCAGATGCCTTGGGATCCCAGCGTTAAGGCGCTTTGTGCGTTTCCTGCCGTCCTTGGCAATATGGACAAGAACCTTTCCTGGACGTCTGCTTTGGGCGACGCCTATTACAATCAACAACAGGATCTGATGAATGCGATACAGTTCATGCGCAAGAAAGCGGAACAGGCGGGAAACCTGAAGTCCACTCCCCAAGAGGCCGTGAGCACTGACCCCTACGGAAATGTCGATATCGAGCCTGCCAATCCCGAGATTGTTTACGTCCCGGCGTACGATCCCTGGTTGGTGTATGGATATCCCCTGGTGGCATGGCCGGGATGGTATGAATATCCGGGGATCTGGTTTGGGGGCCCCTACCTCTCGTTCGGAATCGGTTTTGGGATCGGCTGGTTCGTCGGATTCGGATGGGGCTGGGGGCACTGGGGATTCGACTGGTACCATCACTACCCGGTGTTCGATCATGCCAGGTACTTTTCCCACAGCCGGACATTCTATAACCGCAACTACTTCTATCGGGGAGGACGTGGCTTCAGCGGAACCGGTGTGTACAACCGGCCCGGGGGCGTCGCTCGACCGTTTGAAGGCAACCGGAACGCGGCCCGGGGATTCGCTGCGCCGCGCGGTGAGAGTGGTGTGCATTCCGGCGCGTTCAGCCATTACGATCACGGCGGAGAAACCAGGAGCTATTCCTCGCGCGGAGCCCGCAGCTTCGGCGGAGGAGGCTCTCACGGCGGTGGCGGCCACGGCGGTGGGCATCGCTAGGATGTAACGAATGATTGAGGAGAAAGCAACATGCAGCGAGTAAAGCGGAACGCATTGTGCCAGGCGACCCCTTTTAGACTTCTAGCGGCCGCGGCTTTGTTCGCGGGCGCGCTCCCGTTGCACACCCTCGGACAGCAGGCCGGGCAGAAGACATTTCCATCGGCCGAGGAGGCGGCGGGCGCACTGGTCACCGCCGCCCAGAACAACGATGAAAAGGCCCTGCTCGAAATCCTCGGGCCCGACGCAAAGCAAGTTGTTTCTTCCGGCGATCCAGCCGAGGACAACGATAATCGCGCCCAGTTCGTCGACAGATATCGGCAGATGCACCGTCTGGTGAGAGAGCTCGACGGCAGGACTACGCTGTACGTTGGAGCGGAGAATTGGCCCCTGCCCATATCGCTGGTGAACAAGGGGAATCTGTGGTATTTCGACACGCCCGCAGCCAAGCAGGAAATCCTGTACCGGAGGGTAGGCCGCAACGAAATATCGACGATCCGGGTTTGCCAGGAGCTCGGGGCCGCCCAAAAGGAGTACTACTCCTCGCACCAGGAATACGCCCAAAAAATCATGAGCGACCCGGGCCAACGAGATGGTCTTTATTGGGAGGCTGGGCAAGGCGGGCCCCAAAGCCCGATTGGGCCGCTGGTGGCCGCGGCGTTTGCGGAGGGTTCCGTTTCAACGACGGCCGGTGTGTCGCCCAGTCCATACCGCGGCTACTATTACCACATCTTGACAGGCCAGGGCTCGCACGCTCCGGGCGGCGCGAAAAGTTACATCGTGGACGGCAAAATGACCGGTGGATTCGCTTTCTTGGCCTATCCGGCCGAGTACAGATCGTCCGGGGTGATGACCTTTGTTGTTGGCAAGGACGGAGTGATCTATCGCAAGGACCTTGGTCCCAACACGGCCGCGATTGGCAAGGCCATGAAGGTGTATAACCCCGACGCAAGCTGGAAGAAAGACGAAGACCAGCAGGAAGAGGAATCCGCAGCCCAATAGAAGTCCTCGGAAAGCTACAAGCCCAGAAGGTTCACGCGAGGCTTCCGGTAACCGTGCTCGGCGGCCCAAAGGTTCAAGGGAATGGTAGCGAGCTCGTCGATGATGGGCACCGCGCGACCATCCTTGCTGAGATCCACGGTTTTGATATAAGCACGACAGGTCTCGCACGCTTCCACCCGCACGTGCGCAATCGCTCGCGCCGAATAGATCACCAATTTGTGGAAGTCCTCCTCGCCGCAGTGCGGGCAAAGAATCCTCCGATAATTCCACTCCGTTGCACACAACGAACAAACCAGCGAGCGCTTGGCTCCCGCCCCTTCCGGCCGCAGCACCCCCACCAGGGGTTTGGACCGGCAGCGTGGGCAGACCGATGGGGTTTCATACGGAAGAGCTTCGGCATGGTCCGCCAGGTATTCGGCAAAGGGTTGAAGGAACATCCAGAGAATCAGCCCCTGCGGTGCCTTGAAGCCATCCGGGTCAAGCGAGCTAAAGTCGGCGATCCTCTGCCGCCACGCGGCCTCGTCCTCTCCGCGCAGCTGGCGCGCGCAGGCAGAGAGGGGAGCCGGAGCGTGCACCTCGATTGCATCGAGAAAAGGCCCCCATTGCGGCAGAGACAGGAAGGCCGTGAGTTGCTTGCTCCACTCTGCGGGACCAAACGACACCGTCTGGCTAAAGCACTCTGCTTCCAGCGTTCGGTAGATCTCCCTCTGAATGGGAGCAATGTGGCCGTAGAAGGTCAATATTTCCGAAGCGTACGGGTAGAGCGACTTCAGTTCACTCGCTCGCCGAATCCTTCGGTCCCACTCGCTACAGCTCATTTTTTCACAGACGATTCGCGAACGAGTTGCTGGTACCAGGTGTGGTGGTGGTGGTCCGCCCACGCTCGGGAGACATCGCCGCGAATCACCGAGGCGAACGCGCCGCGCTCCATCGCGGTGCCCATGTAAACGTGGACGATGAAAAGCGCGATCGTCAGCAGCGCGCAGATCGGGTGGACCAGCACCGCCGTGAGCCGCAGGAAGCGCAGGCCCCACGGAATGTACTGCGGGAGCCACAGGATGAGCCCCGAAAGCAGCAGCAGGATTCCGTTGACGAGAAATCCCCAGAACAAAAGCTTTTGGCCGGGATTGAACCTATCGGCGGACGGCATTTTGTCGTCTTCGTTGCGGATGTAATGTCCGATCGCGGCCCACCACTCCTTGTCGGCCGGAGTTTCCTTCATCTGCTTGCCCCACATCCGGTACATCAGCAGCACCCCGATCACGAACACGACCCCAGCCCATGGATGCAGCTCGCGAGATATCGTCGCACCTCCCAGCACAATGGCGATCCAGAACAGCCAGGGAGACCAAAAGGCCAGCCCGGTGAGCAGCAGATACAGGTATGAAATCGCCGCGAGCCAGTGCACCAGGCGCTCGTGGAAGGAGTAGCGCAAAACACGCCCGTTCGGAAGAAGGTAAGGCTCTGGGCTCATCGTCTCTCTCCTTGCGAAACCGGCTCATCTTCCTTCACGATTTTCGGACCGTATCTCAGGAAGTGAATAAAGACGCCCACGACTCCGCCGACCATGGCCAGGTTGCCGAGCCATTTCAGCGGCTTTTTCCACAGCTGCACGGTGATCGGAATCCTTGGATTCTTGGGCAGTCCCCCGTAGGCTTCCGGATTCCTGGCGTCATGCAAGACGTAGATCACGTGCGTGCCGCCCACTCCCTCCGGGTCGTACACGCCCGCGTCGGGGAAGCCGGAATGTTCGCGCAATTGCGCCGCGCGCGTTTGGGCGAGTTCCTTCATCTCCAGTTTCGTCCCGAAATGCAGGCAGCCGGTGGGGCACGCCTTGATGCAGGCGGGTTCGAGACCCTGCGAGACGCGGTCGTTGCACAGCGTGCACTTGAAAACCTTGCGTGCCGCCGGGCTGAACTTCGGAATGTTGAAGGGGCAGCCCGAAATGCAATAGCCGCAGCCGATGCAGTTCGCTTCCTGGAAATCGACGATCCCGTTTGCGTACTGAACGATCGCGCCCTCGGCCGGACACGCGGCAAGGCAGCCCGGATCGGCGCAGTGCATGCACTGATCTTTGCGCATCAGCAGCATGAGGCTGCCGTCTTCGCGCTCGTGCTCGTTGAACTTGATTAGATTCCAGTAATTCCACGCCGTTTCGGGCATGGTCTGGTAGCTGTTGTCGAAAGTAGTCTCGCTGAAGGTGTAGCCGTTCCATTCCAGACACGCGACCTCGCAGGCTTTGCAACCGATGCAGGTCGTAGTGTCGACAAGTTTGCAGACGCGGAACTCGCGGTTCAGTCCGGCGCCCGGAACACTTCCGGCATGCCCTGAGATCTTGACAATTT
>JASHRC010000068.1 GCA_030037525.1 Candidatus Acidiferrales bacterium
GGGTTCGAGACATTCACCGCGACCCAGATCCACCTCGACGTCAACACCGTATATCTCGAGGACGTTCAGCTCCGGCTTGGCACAGTGAGTCAGAAGGTAATGGTCGAGGCGACTCAGGCGCAAGTCGAGACGACAACGGCCCAGCTTGGAACGGTGATTGATTCGCAGCAGATCGTGGACTTGCCTCTGATTGGGCGCGATTGGATCAATCTGCAGGCCCTGCAACCCGGCGTTATGGGAGCGTCCGACCGGCTCGGCACAAGCGGCGGGCCCCCCGACTATGCGACCAACGGCGGGGAGTCACAATTTAACGTTTTCTTGATCGATGGTACCGACACGAATGACATTTCGGTGAACACGGCGACGTTCGTTCCCAGCGAGGACGCCATTGCGGAGTTCCGCATGGTCACCAGCACGCTCAACCCGGAATACGCTCGGGCGTCGGGCGCAATCGTGAACGCCGTGATCAAGTCGGGAACGAATTCGTTTCACGGCGATTTATTCGAGTTTTACCGTGACACCTTCCTGGATTCCAAGAATTATTTCGCAACGACGGTCAGCCCATTTCATCAAAACCAGTTTGGCGGAACCCTGGGCGGGCCGATCATCAAGAACCACACGTTTGCCTTCTTTTCCTACCAGGGAGTCCGCGAAGGCGGCCCTCAAACCAGCAACGGCGTCACCAACGGTGTCCAAACCACGCCGGTTTTTCTGTCCGGCCAGACAACGGGAGTAACCCCCTTTGCGGGCCTTTCGACTTCGACGAACACATCGCCCTTTCCGCTGGTTGGAGACAAGGGCACGACCTATCCGGCAGGCACGCCCTATTCCACGATTTTCAACGCGGGAATTATACCGGTGGCGGATATCGATTCCGTTTCGGCGAAGCTTTTAAAGTTCGTTCCGCCTGCGAACACTTCGGTTGGCGGTGTGCTCGATGAATATACTTTCAATGCGACGCAGCAATATTCCGACAACCAGTATATCTATCGCATCGATCAGAACTTCAATTCCAAAGACTCGCTTTGGGGAACGTGGTTCAACGAGGCGATTAAGACCACCGAGCCGGTATCCTTCCAGGGCGGCGACCTTCCCGGATTTGGGGAGAGCGATGGACAGAGCTCTAAATTCTTGACCGTGTCGTGGACCCACATTTTCAACGACCACATGCTCAACGAGGTTCGTGGCGGTTTTAACCGCTTCGATTACCATGCGGTATATCCCGAGACTCCGACTCTCCCCTCATCGGTGGGCTTTGCGATCACACCCCAAAATCCGGGCGGGGCGGGACTGCCAGCGATTATGGTTACTGGCCTGTTCAATCTGGGCTTCAGCCCTTTCGGCCCGCAGCCTCGTATTGAGAATGCCTATCAGGCGAACGACAATTTCTCTTTGGTCGAAGGGCGCCATACCCTCAAGTTTGGGGTCGATATGCGGCGGTGGGAAGATCGCAACCCCAACGAGACCTACAATAGCGGCGAGTTTCAGTTCAATTCGTTTGGGACGTATAGCACAGGAATCCCGGGCGCCGATTTTCTTCTTGGCATCCCAGCCGTGTATACGCAGGCCAGCGGGGGGCTGGAAGACGCACGGACCAGGCAATACTACAGCTACGCGCAGGACCAGTTTCAGTTTCGACGGAATCTAACGATCATCTACGGCTTGGGGTGGACCATCGATACACCAGTGCTCAATATTGCTTACGATGATCATGGCCAGATCGCATTTCGGCCGGGGCAACAATCGGTGGTGTTCCCCAACGCCCCGGTCGGTATCGTGTGGCAGGGCGACCCGGGCATCCAGGCCGCCGGCCCCACACAGTGGGGGAACTTTGGCCCCCGAATCGGGATCGCCTACAGCCCTGATTGGGGCCCGCTCACCGGCGGTCCGGACAAGACAAGCATTCGCGCGGGCTTTGGGATCTACTACGACAAGTCCGAAGTTGAGCAGGCTGGTCAGGTGGGTTTCGGTGTGCCACCGTTCACGATTTCCACGGTCGCTGGCGTACCTGCGGGCGGGGTCATCAATCCAAGCTTCGCCAACCCATTCGTCGATATTGCAACCGGGGCCGCCATCCCCAACCCCTACCCGTTCCACGGATACCCCTCCACGGTGAACTTCGCTACCACGCCGGGACTTGAGCCTATCTTCACCAATGAGTTCTCTGTGGTAGCGCCCGATACCCGGGATCCGCGTCAGTCGAACTACAACCTTACGGTACAGCGTCAAGTAGGAGCGAGCACGGTTGTGACGGTTGCGTATGTCGGCTCGGTAGCGCGTCGCCTGTCCTATGGTCTGCCGCAGAATATTGTGACGGGCTTGGGCTCGGGCGGCACCACGACAAGCACCTACAGCTTTCCGGTCTACGGGGCGATCGACACCATTTTTAGCGGCGGCAACTCGAACTACAACTCACTGCAGGCCAGTGTGAATAAGCGAATGTCTCATGGCCTGCAATTTCTTGCGTCTTATACCTACGGTCATTCCTTTGACACAACATCCGGCTTTGAGAACAGCAGCTTTGGGGAGTATGGCGGCGAGACGGGAGGCTTCGGCGGAGCCATCCGCTCGAGCAATCCGTACTGCTTTCCGAGGTGTGACTACGCCTCGTCGATCTTCGATGCCAGGCAGAGATTCGTGATCAGCTACGTGTATCAAATTCCAGGAGCGCGCGGCAATTGGATCGTTTCTAGGCTGACCCGCGGCTGGACCGTCACCGGTATCACCACTTTCCAGTCGGGCTTCCCACTGGATATCGCGGATCTTTCCGAACCTTCCGGCGGTTGCGACCCGGTCGCCGACTTTACCTGTTGGGATGGGCCGAACCAGATTGCTCCGGTAAAGTACATGAACCCGCACACAACCGGATATTGGTTCGATCCGGCTTCGTTTGCCGAAGTAAGCTGCGCACCGAGCTGTGTCGCTGCCGGTGTCTCTCCCAGCAGTGTTGTGGCCTACGGAGACGCGCCCCGCAACCCGCTCCGGGGGCCCGGAATCAATAACTGGGATTTCGTTTTGTACAAGAACACGGCTATTACCGAAAGGACGACCGTGCAGCTGAGACTAGAGGCCTATAACGTCTTCAATCACACCCAGTTTGATCCGAACGGCGTGCACACCGACGCCTCTACGCTGGCGAATCCGGCTACCTCTACTTTCGGAGAGATCACCGCTGCAGAAAACCCGCGGCTCATGCAGATCGCTGCGAGATTTATCTTCTGAGGCTCGAGCCCTAGCTGCCCGCCGGTCCTGCCGCCGGATGATACGGCTTGAATCCGGCCCGTTCCATGCCGCGAGCTGCCTCCGGATTCTTCATGAACGTGTTCCACACAAATCCGGTGCGGACGTTTTCCGCCATGACCATGGTGATTCCGGTATCGATTCCGATGACGTCGGTGTCATACCAGCCGGTAAGCGGATTGAATGCATCCACAAAGCCGTAGCGGGTCCAGGCCCGGTCTCCAAAATGATTCTTGATTGTCTCCAGCACGGTCAGTGTTTCTTGGGGAAGAAAGGGCAGGGACCCGCCCGCCGCACACGGCACCACCGTCCCGTCAATCGGTCCGGTTGCTGGCGGGCCGCCCCATACGACGTATCCTTTGACAGAATCGGAAGCAGTGATGCCCCAAAGTTTCTCCGAATAGTCGGAGAACTGGGAGTGAAGGTCCATGCAGAAGCGCTTGTGAACTTCGGTCGCTGTGGCGGAATTTTGGAAATAATCGGCGAACTGATCGCGCTTGTTGCGAAAATCGAACCACGCCTGCGAATACTGGTGCACAAACAGCGGCGCGAACGAGCCAATGTAGCGGATGTCATCGTATTCGAAGGGCATTCGTTTCCAGGCGGTCCAAGTCCCCGGCGCCAGGGGATGCGAGACGGAACCCAGCCCCAGCAGGTACATCATCATCATTTCGCTGTAGTTGTCCCAGCGGTACTGCAGGAATCCGGTCTCCGGCGTCCAGCCATGAGGAAGAATCGGCGTGTCTTCGGAAAGCCAGGTCCAGTCGACGCGATCAAAGATTGCCGAGGCCAGGTCGCTGATTTCCGAATGCTGAAAGTGTTCTCTGGCGGTCAGTACCCCGCAGAGAAGGATGGCCGTGTCGATCGAAGAAACTTCTGAATCCCAAAGCCTCTCGCCGGTATTGACGTCAGCCCAGTGATAAAAGAAGCCTCGATGATTTGGGAGTTTTCTCCACAGGAAACGCAGCGTGTTCAACACCCGGCCGCGTGCTTCCAGGTGTGGCACGTACCCCCGCTGGTCGCCGATACAGATCCCGGTGAGACCAAAGCCTGTAGAGGCAATGCTCCCCAGAGTACTTTTGTCCGGGGTGATGACGTTCGAGCGGTCGCGGATGATTCCGGTCGAAGGATTCGCCTGCTCCCAGAAGAACCGGAAACTGGCGCTTTCGACCTCCTCTAAGAAGGCTTCGTCAACCTGAAACAGAGGTCCATTCGTTTGAGCGGCCAGTGGCGGCGAGGTCGTTTCGGAAGGCGCCTGCCCGATCACGCGGGAGTCGGCCAGCGGAAGAGCTGCCGCGATGGTTCCGACCTGCTTCAGTAGGTCCCGCCGTGAAATTCTCTTCGAGATGGATGGGCTTCGGTACACGCAAGTGATTATAGAGAGTCCCGTCTAAGCCGTGAAGCCCACTGAGCTCGAGGGTTTTCGATCGCGCTGCCCCTGCCGCACTTTGCTAAGATTCATTTGTATGGGACCGATGAGCACGGCGAAACCCTGGATTGTGATGTTCCTGGCCTGTTTTGCCGTGGCGGGTGCCATCGCGGCGGCGGCGGTGGCTACCTACTATGTCCGGCGGCCCATCTACCTGAAGGGGGCGATCCTCCAGCAGGACTCTGATCCGAGAAAGCAGTCGCCCATTACCGATGTTCAGGTCACCGCCCGAGACCGGTTGTCGGTGGCCCCGGCGGCATCCGATTTCTCCGGGTTTTTCCGACTTGGCTTGCGCCGGGGAGTCAAACGCGGTCAGCCCATCACGCTCGAGTTCCGTCATCCTGATTTCGAATCCGTCGAGTTGCCGACGGTTGTGAGCGACAAGCTGTACACCGTTCAAATGGTGCCAATTCATCCCGACGTGGAAGTGCAGTTGGGGCGGCCGAATATGCTCGTCTCGAACGTATTCGTCCGGTATTCGATCCAGACGACAGCCGATGTCAACGTCGGTGCGGGAGTGACCACCTTCCAGGTGGTGAACAAGGGAAACGTCCCCTGCAACCGGCAAAAGCCGTGTTCGCCCGACGGCCGCTGGAAGGCGGCCATCGGTTCGGCGTCTCTGGATGCCGGGCAAGGCAATATCTTTGAAGACGCGCGAGTTTCCTGCATTGCCGGACCGTGCCCGTTTTACAAGATTGAATCCGACAATTTTTCACAAGGCGGCCAAAAGATTTCGGTCTCGGTTCTTGCTTGGTCAGACACAACGACCTTTCTTTTTCAGGCCGAAGTCTTCCATCAGCAGATCAGCAACATCGTGAGAGAGTCCTATCCGGTTATCTTCGGCCAAGCCTTAAATTTCAGCTTGCCTGGCGCGGCGGAAGGAACGACCTTGGAAGCGGAGGTGGACGGAACCAATATTGTTTTTCCCCTGGGTCCGTCTCCCCTGCTCACCTGGGCGGTGTGCAACGTCAGAGTCGGGCGGGACCAGTCCAAGAGCTATCGCTGTGCACTCAAGCCCGGCTACCGGTTTCGCTAGGCCGCGATTGCTGGTGTCGTCGACCCGAGGAAAGTCACCTTCACCGCAGACGTTCTCGACCCGAGAGGCCGCGCCCCCGAGTCTGCGCGTTATACTTGGCGGGCAATCAATCAACCGCTGAAAGGAGAGGCCTCGAACCATGAAGGGCAATCCCAAAGTCATTGAAGCTCTGAACGAAGCACTGCATGAGGAACTGACAGCGATCAATCAGTACTTTCTTCATGCCGAGATGTGCGAGAACTGGCACTACGACCGCCTCGGAGAGCTGATCAAGAAGCAATCCATCGGGGAGATGAAACATGCCGAAGTTCTCATCGAAAGAATTCTGTTTCTGGATGGCACGCCGAATCTCACCAAACACATCGACCTGACCATCGGACGGAATGTGAGGGAACAGATCGAGAGTGACCTGAAACTGGAGGTCGACGCAGTCGCCATGTACAACCGCGCCATTGAGGTGGCACGCCAAGAGCGCGATAACGCCTCGCGGGAACTGTTTGAGCGCCTGCTGAAGGATGAGGAGGAACATGTCGATTGGCTGGAAGCCCAGGTCCACCAGATAAACGAATTGGGTTACGAGCGCTACCTCAGCCAACAGATCAGCGAAGAGGAGTAGCGCTGTGCATCGTTTGGCGAGGCAGAAGCGGATCTGGGGAGTTTTTCGCCTCCGATGTGAAAAACATCGAGCTCGAGCCAGTGGTCCGGAAGCCCGGTAGCCGCGAACTCGGGGGAAATGACATAGAAGAATCTTAGCCAGGAGCTTTTGCTCCTGCAGTACTCCGGCGGCTTCAGGCGGAAAAGCAGTACGGAACTGCTCGCGAGGGCATCCACATCACTGGTCCGAACGTTATCGTCCGGCGTCAGTATGAGCAATGCTCCCGGGCTTGGCCGGTCAGCGTGGATGCAGGTGTAGGCGCTATATTCCATGCACTTGTTAGCGATGAACTCGCCTGGTCCCTGGATCACAAATTGGGGTCGGCGCGAGCGAGTGAGGAAACCAGGTTCCTCAAGCGGAATTCCTCGATATTTCAAATAGGCCGATAAGGTTTCTAGCTCGTGGCCGCTCGCGTAGGGAAAGTACAGATCGACGCTAGAGGCTCGTGCTGACGATAGGTAGTTTCCGAGGAAATCGGCCAGCCGACGGCTGGCGATGATCAAGCTCTTCCGCTCGATGATTCGAAACCAGGAATACGCTGCATCGTGACCGAGCAGGCAGATCAATGCGGCGGCCAGAAGTGCGACACGGGGTCGAGGCGCCGCCGCGAGCCAGGTGAAAGCCAGGCGTCCCAAGTACAGGAACGCAACGAGGTCCACGGGGGCTAGGTAGTAGCCGGCGATCAGTCGTACGGCGAGGATGGAGCAGAAGTAGGCAAGGGCTGCCAGGGCCAGCGAGTCCCACAGGGGATCAAGCCGATCTTCGCGAACGAACCAGCGCGCCAGCCGAACGAGAAAAACAGCAAGCAAGAGCCAGGCCATCCAGTCAATCGCCAAATAGGTTCCCAGAACCGAGTGCAGCGGCTGGCGATGTTGAGCGACATAGGAGGAATTTCCCCAAGGGAGTGTGGCCAGAAGGAAAAATGCCGCATAGATGGCGCAAACGGCCAGCAGTGCGATGGGAAGCGCGCTCTCGGTTACAAATTCCCGCCAGGAGCGAGGAGGTTTCGTGAAGAACTGGAATAGCAGGAAGGACAGGGCGAACGCCGCGACGAACACCCCGACCGTCTCCTTGTAATACAGCACAAAATGGGTCGAGACGAGACAGGAGACAAAACAGGCGCGCGAGCGTGTTTGAGCGTAACGCTCGAGCGAGACGAGCAGGATGGCAAGCCCAACCAGGATGTCGCGTTCCGGATAGACCAGGCCAGTGAAGGAGATGGAAAACGCGGGAGTAACCAGGAGCGCAGACAGCAGCAGTACTCGATCGCGGAGCCGGAATCGTCCCAGCAAAAGCCAGAGCGCGACCAAGAGCGAAAACAACTCGCCGACCGAGAACAATTGATAGCCAACCGGGGAGCGAGTAAGGAACCGAAGAACGTTGAATTCCTGAAATGCCAGCGGGAAAAAGCGGCCTTCGGCAGGCCAGATGGGGGGAGCCAGGGCGCGGCCGGCCACCGAAAAATCCGTCAGCAGGTGGTTATCGAAGAAGGCGAAATCTTCCCGGTAGAGGATCATCGCCACGTAAAAGGCGAGGAACAGTCCGAAAAGGATCGCGCAAGTGATGTCGCCTGGCGTCGGTTGCGGCGAGGGCCTCGGGCGCCGAGAGCGCGGCGCGATCGTCGGGGCTAGCCAGGCGGCGCTCGCGGCAATGATCACGAGCGAGAGAAGCCACAGGAGAAGGAAATGCGAGGCGACGAGGTGAGGAACCAGAGAGACCATGACCGCGGTGAAGCACGATCGAGCTAGGGATTCTTGCTGAGACGGCGAAAATAGTCGGCCACGGCGTCCTCATAACCCGGAGGCGCTGGGAGCGACTGACTGGTGCGAACCTCGCCGGCCTGCTTGGCATCGAGGTCACGGCGCAACTGGAGTTCGAGCTTGTCGACATCACTCAAAACTTGATTGTGCAGCTGCTCGAGGATTTCGGGATTGCCAGGGAAGCGGCTAGGATCAAGCCTTTGCATTTCGCGGATCAGTTCCTGGACCTGGCGAAGCGTTTCGGGATCGTCCTTGAGCGTCTGGCGCAAGTGTTCGAGCTCGTCGACGCTTTCGCGATAGGCGCGCTCGGGAGCGACGGGCGCGGGTTGGGGCGAGGGAGGTGAGAACAGCTGGCCGTAGTCGTTGTTGCCGGTGTTCATTCCGCCGTAGACCGGGCCGGCATACTGGGCGCCTCCCCCCCGGTTGACGAAATCGCCGACCCGCCCGCCCGGGCCGGCCGGGGTCGGTTGGTTACCGCCGGTGCGCCCGTTTCCGCCACTTCGGTTTTGGCCGAAGTTGCGGTCCAGAGCTTCGAGCCGATTCCGAAGGCTTTCGACCTGATCGAGTGCACTCGGAGAATCATCGCCTCTCGGGGCGGAGGCAGCGTGCTGCTGCGCGTCGCGCAGCTGCTGGCCGAGTCTTTCGAGGGCGGAGGCGATTTCCGACTCGCTGCCGTTGCGATCTGGGTTCACCCCACGACGCAGCCAATCAGCGCTGCGCTGGAGGCGCGTGTCCAGGTCAGACTCGTCGAGCTCGCGCAGAGCGTCACGCAATTTCGAGGCGGTCGAGCGGTCGCTGGAAGACAGGTCGCGCACCGAGTCGCGCATCTGTTTCTCCAGGTTCGAGAGATCATCCGCCAAACGCTGGCGATCCCCGGCCAGATTTTGGGGGCTGTCGCTTGTGCCTTCGCCCATTTGGCCCCCCGCCATGGCGTGAATTCGGTCCGATTGCTTGCGCTGCTCGCCGGCGAGACGATTGGCTTCGCCGGCCAGGTCATCAAGCCGGCCGGACTGCTGCTGACGCTGGGCGCCGCCCAGCAGCTTGCTGGCTTCGCGAAGGCGCTCCGCGGCGCGGCGAGCTTCGGCCTGGCTTTGCCCGGCGCGGCGCATCTCGTCATTTGCCTGGCGCAGCTGGTTCAAAGCCTGCTGGATGCGCGGATCCGAAGCGCTCGCGCCCTCGCCCGACGCCGACCCGGATGGGGAGCCGTTCTGGCCGTTTCGTGAAAGCTGTTCGATCTGGCGTTCGAGTTGCTCGGCCTCGCGGCGCAGCATCTCCTGCTGCCAGCGCTGTTCGGGGGTCTCGGAACTGGTTTGCGAGGCAAGTGATTCTTCGCGGCGCGCGAGCTCGTCTAGCTTGCGCAACGCTTCATCGATTTGCTCGTCGCGCTGGCCTGCGGACTGGGCAGTTTGCGCGGTTTCGTACTGATTCTTTTGCGTGTCGAGCTCCAGATCGAAAAGGCTCGCAAGGTCTCTACCGGCCGAACCTGAGGCGCCGCCAGCGCCACCGGCATTGCCGAAGGCCACTTGAATCTGGCGGAAAGTCGCTTCGGCGCGCAGCAGGTATTCGAGAGCCTTTTGCTCTTCCGGCAGCGCGTCTCGCCACTTCTGCTGCTGCAATTTTTGCGAGGCGGGGCCCATGGCTTTTGCGGCAGCGTTCATGTCTGCCTGAAAGCCGGTGAACTCATCATTCTGTGCGATCAAACCGCGGCTTTCCAAGCGGCCGGCCAGCGAGATGGCCTGGTCACGCAGCTTGGATTGGACGCCGGAAAGGAATTTTGCGTTTTCGGCGGGGCGCTCGGCGCCACTCGCCCGATCGCCGAGCTGTTTCCAGGTGGCACCGATGATCTCCTTCTGGCGCTGGGAGATTTCATCTGGGGCGTTGCCCATTCCGGCGCCTGCTCCGCCGCCCATTTGCTGCGATTGGGAGAACTCGCGCTCGAAGGGCTCGGCCTGGATGAAGAACATGTCAGTTCGCGACTCGGCATGGGCATCTTTGGCCGTGGCGTAGACGCTTACCACATCGCCCGGAACTAATTTGAAATCTTCCAGAGAAAGGAGCGTGGAAGCGTCTGCGGTTTTCTCGCCCCTCTGCTTCAGGAGGTTCACCGTTTGTTCTGCGCCGCCGTTGACCGAATAATGCAGAGAGAGCTCGTCGAGCCCGAACGGATCATCGACTTTCACGGAAACGGTGACTTCTTCGATCGGGCTGGCGCGGTAATCACCGGCGGGTTTGGAGATCAGCAGGTCCGGTGGATCGGCCTTGCTGGCCTCGATGAAGAAATCCTCCGAGAGGCGGATCGGCTGGCCGTGGTCGAGCGCGGCGACGTGGTAGGTACCATCCTTTTCCATCGCAATCGCGGCTTGGTAGGTGTTGGCCGTACCGTGAGAGAGCGAAATCTGCCGATTATCATCCAGAACCAGAGCGCCGCCTGCGAGCGGGCGGTCCATCGTGATTTCCAAGTCGGCTCTTGTGCCTTCGATGGCATGAAGGTCACCACCACGCTCTTCGGTGACGGGGCTCATTCCCGTCCAGGGCGGATAGTGATAGGTCACGCGAATCTGCTTGACGGTCGGCACGTCGGTCACGCGAATCTTGAAATGACGGGATTGGAGCGGACCCGCTTCGACGTAGTATTCGACATCTTCCGGAATTCCTGCGAACAGAAACTGGAAGCCCGAGGCGCCGGGCTCGGGCTGCATGGCCAGCCGTTCCCATTTGGTGGCGCTCTCATAGCGCGCGTAGATCTGAGCACTGCTGGCCTCGATGCCGCGCGGTCGGACGGTGACCATCTGGTCTGCATTGCGGCGCACCGTGGTGTCGCCCGGGCTCACCCGAAGGTCATAGAGGGGAGCGGCGCCCACGTCGCCTGTCCACAAAAGCGCTGCGCCATAGCCGAGATACCCGGGCCCAGCCAGGATCATCCATAGCAGGACCGCGGCCGCACCGATGGCGATTCCGAGTGAAACGAGCAGTTTCTTCTTGGGGACCACGACGGCGGGCTCAGCCTGGCAAGCCAATGCCAATGTATCGGCGGCCAAGAGCTCGGCGAATGGTTCTGGGGCCTGACGGTGGCGTTCAGCGAGCGTGATCAGCCGCTCCTGAAACTGAGGGAAGGCCATTTCCGTTTCCGACGCGGCGCGCCGGCGACTGAGGCGCAGCAGCGGCAAGACGCAGCCAAACGCAATGCCGCAGGCCAGGATAAGAAAGAGGATCGTTCTTGCGCCGATGAGACTGGTGCTCGAGAAGGCAAACGCGTTGGTGATCAACACCAGGACCAGCGTGGTTCCCAGGGCCGTCGAGGCGACGATCGCGGCCCCTCGCAAAAACGCGCGCAGCCGCCATCGACGTTTCAGTCGATCGATATACGCGTCCAGATGCTCGCGTGCACTCACGGCTTTTCTGCCTGTGTTGCCAGGTACCGGCCGGCCAGGAGCAGCTCGCCAACAGCCGCCGCCAGCACCAAAACCATAGCGTACCACCAAAGACTCTCTCGGTCCTCGCGATCCTGGCTGGCTCCCGCGGCAGCCATTTGCCCGGAACCGGGGGTACGCGATCCGCTCCAGAGTGCGAGAACATCGGCCGGCATCGGCTCGAGATTCGACTCCTGGCGGTCGGCATTCACCCCGACTAGATCCTGCCTGCCGTTTGCCAGCCGAACCGTATAGAATCCCGCGCTGGTTAGTTGATAGGACTGCCGGGAGGCTGCTTCCTCGAGCGAGAACGGTCGACGGCCGGCCGGATCGATTACTTCTACGCTGACGGCCTGGTCTTTGGCGGTGCGCAACTCCAGAAACGAGTCGACCAGGCGCGAACCGCTGCGATCCTCGGTTCCCGCCAGATACCGCGCGACTTGTTTGACAAAGGGTACAAACACGGGCTGGACCGGGAAGTCGCTAGTGAGATTGTCGAGGCCCGAGGCGAACAGAAGCACGCGGCCCTCTCCCATTTTCTCGTCGAGCAGCAGGGGCGTTTGATCGCTGAGCCTGGCAATCACGCGAGCATCCCCAGGGTCTACCGCAACCGCGTAGTAAAAGCGCACGCCCGCCCAGCCTTGGCTGCTCTGCATGGCGGGATGAGAGGAATCGATTTCCGCAACGGTGAGGAAATGCTCAGCGTCGACCGAGTAGTCGCGTGCGGCCATCACACGGTCATTCAAGACGGGAATGCGCCCGCTGTGGGCCATCGACGTTCCGGCAGCAACCAAGACGCTGCCGCCGCCTCGTACGTATCGCACCAGATCGTTTTCAAATTCGGGCGCAAGCGAAGCCACGTCGGACAGCACGACGAAAGCATACTTCGAAAGGGTGATACCGGAGAGGCGTTCCGCCCCGACGCTCTCAAGTGTGAAGGAGGCCTCTTCGGCCGAAGCCAGCGCTCCGCCGAAGAATAACGGCGAGCGGGAATCGGACGACTCATGAATAAACAGGACCGGCTCGGGATCGGAACGTTCGACTGCAAACAGATAGGAATCGTCGGCGGCGAGCGAATCGGCCGAATCGATTCTCACTTCCGAGCGGCTCAGCCCGTAGGGCACATTGAGGGACGGAAAATCGACCGTGGCGCGCCCGTTTTGAGGCACCTCCACTTTGCGGCTATCGACAACTTTGCCGCCGACGACCAGCGAGAC
The DNA here is from genome assembly GCA_030037525.1 of Candidatus Acidiferrales bacterium. GTDB lineage: Bacteria > Acidobacteriota > Terriglobia > Acidiferrales > UBA7541 > Palsa-295. The sequence goes on from JASHRC010000068.1 coordinate 12,748, forward strand.
CACTCTCGAGGCTGCGGGAGTGTGATAGCCGGCCACCACCGCCTCGACATGCGCCTTCTTCGGGTCCCCTACCTGGCTTGGGGCGCGAACGCTTTCCACAGCCCAGTTCGGCTCGGTGCCCTTCGCCACGGGATGAAGGAAGAGCGAAACGTTGGCGGGGAGAGCCATTTCCGCGAAGCTCGCGGGCATGCCGGTTCGTTGCATGTCGCTGAAAAGGTGGAGTTCGATGGGCGCGTGAACGGTTTCTTCGATCGAGCGCACCGCGCGGGCCAGCTCGCCGAAGTTATTGCGTGAGTCTCCCGGGCCGATCCGCTCGACCGCGGCACGCAGAACGGCTGGATCCTGGACGGGTTCCGTCATGACCTGCAATTGGGAGCCGAGCGAGGCGACTTGCGCTCGCTTTAGAGGATTGCGCGAGGCTAACACCGAGAGTGCTTCGCGCTTGGCGTCCGCCAAACGCGAGCCGGCACGCATGCTGAAGGAATTGTCGATGACCAGCAGCAGAAGGTTCGCGCCGGACGCGCTCGGCGCTCTGCGCTGGATGTAGGGATTGGCAAAGGCCAGTGCGAGCAGAACGAGGACGGCGAGCCGAGCGGCCAGCAAAGCGAGGTAGCGAAGCCGGCGGTGGCGAATCGAGCTTTGTGTCCGCTGCTCGAAAAACATCAGTGAGCTGAACGGGCGAGGCGTCGTGGTGTGGCGCCGGAGAAGGTGCAGGTACAGTGGCAGCGCAACGGCGGCCGCGCCCGCCAGGAACCAGGGGGAAAGAAAGCCCATTCTCAGTTTCTCCCTTGTCGAATGGTGAGGTACTGCCGCAGAGCCGCGTCGAGCGGCTGATCGGTGACCAGCAGGCAGTAGTCCATCTGCGCGGCTCGTGCCGAATCGCGTAACGCCGCGATGTGTGCCTCGATCCTTTTCGGATATTCGTCGCGGGTGTACTCGGGAGTCACTTCCATGCGATGGTCGGTTTCCAAGTCGAAGAGAATGGCAGGTCCGGCGAGGCCCGGATGGATCTCCTGGGGGTCCAGGATGTGGAACAGGATGACTTCGTTGCCGTGAAAGCGCAGCGGCTCGATGGTGCGTATGACCCGCCCAGGAGTCTCATAGAAATCGGAAAGGATCAGAACCAGTCCGCGGCGCCGCAGGAATTGCTGGAAATGATCGAGCGGCTTGGCAAAGTCGGTGCGGGCGCGGGGTTCGGCGAGTTCGAGCCCGTGCAGGAGCCGGCTGATTTGGCCCTGGCGCGTGGAAGGCCGAATGTAGTTGCGGACCTCGTCGTCAAATACGATCAGGCCCGCGGCATCGCGCTGATTGCGGATGGCCAGATAGAACAGCGAGGCAGCGGCAAAACGCGCATAGTCCATCTTCGTGACTTTGCCCGACCCGTAGTTCATCGAGTTGCTGGCATCGAGAAGAACGGTGAGCAGGCTGTTGGTTTCGCCGCGATATCTCTTCAAATAGGCCCGCTCGGTGCGCGCAAAGACATTCCAATCGACATGGCGCAGATCGTCGCCGGGCGAGTAGGCACGATATTCGGCAAATTCCTGGCTGAAGCCGAAATCCGGGGATCTGTGCAGACCGGCCACGAAACCGTCGACCACCGTACGGGCGATCAGATCGAGACTGGAAATTTCAGCCAGAACGACCGGATCGAGAAAGCGTTGCACCAATCAAGCTCCTTTCGGAGGAGACATGTGCCCGAGCAGGCGCTGGAGGATCTCGTCGGAGTCGATGTGCTCGGACTCCGCATGGAAGTTCAGCAGAATGCGATGCCGGAGGACGGGAATGGCCATGGCCGTGATGTCTTCGTAGGCGACATGATAGCGCCGGCGCGAGAGCGCGCGAGCCTTGGCGGATAGAACGATAAATTGCGCGGCCCGCACGCTCGCTCCATAGTTCACATATTTCTTGACGAACTCCGGCGCCTCGGCGTTCTTGGGGCGCGTCGCGCGGACCAGACTGACCGTGTATTTCGCAATCGATTCGGCAATCGGCACCATGCGCACCAGTTTCTGAAACTCCAAAATCTCTTCCGCGTTGGTGACCGCCTGAATGTGCGCGACTCGCGTGGTGGTAGTAAGATCGACGACCCTCACTTCCTCTTCCGCGCTCAAGTAGTCGAGCACGGCATTGAACAAGAAGCGGTCCAGCTGCGCCTCCGGGAGGGGATAGGTTCCTTCGAGTTCGATCGGGTTCTGCGTGGCCAAAACGAAAAACGGCAAAGGCAGCTTGTAGTGATTGCCTCGCACCGTGCAGGAGAGCTCCTGCATGGCTTCGAGCAAGGCGGACTGCGTTTTGGGCGGTGTGCGATTGATTTCATCGGCCAGCAAGACGTTGCCGAAAATGGGGCCGGGCACGAATCGCCACAGGCGACGGCCGGTTTCCGGGTCCTCCTCGATGATGTCGGTGCCGGTGATATCCGAGGGCATCAAGTCCGGCGTGAATTGAATGCGGCGGAAGACCAGACCCAGGGTTTCCGAGATCGTGCGCACCATCAAAGTTTTGGCCGTGCCGGGCAGGCCGGTGATCAGGCAGTGGCCGCCCACGACGAGACCAATCAGGATTTGGTCCAACACTTCGTCCTGGCCGACAATGACTTGGCGAACCTGGGCCAAAATGCCGTCGCGAACCTCCTGGAAGCGCGAGACGCGCTTTTGCAGTTCATCGGACTCGAGTCTGACTTCGATGGGGATGGCCATGGCTATGGATTTCCTTTCGCGGAGTCCTGTAACTGCAAAAGCAGTTTCTGCGCGGGGCGATAATCCGGCGCGGCTTCGAGCGCCTGCAAAACATGGTCCTGCGCCCGGTCCCTCGCGCCGGCCGCAAAGTAAGCGCGGGCCAGATTGAACTCGGCCGAGGCCCGATCGGCGGGCTCGATGGCAACCACCGCTCGATATTCGCGGATCGCGCCCGGGTAGTTCTGCTCGTCGAACCACAGATCGCCCAGGTGCCGATGCAGCTGCTCGTCATTGGGATAGATGTAGTTGATGCGGTCCAGTGTCGCCGCTGCCTCCCCGAGGTTGCCAGCCTCTTCTTCCAGCGAAGCCAGCTCCTTGAGCGTCACTGGATTGCGTCCTCCGTATTTCTCATATTCGGTGAGGACCCCTACGGCGTGCTTTTTGTCTCCCTTGGCCAGATCCGCCTCCGCCAGAAATTCGTACACGTTCGCATCATATACGTAGTCGGGATAGAGGCGACGGATCTGGTCGCCTTCTTGGCTCAACCGGTCGTATTGATGATCTCTCGCGAGCTGCGCCACCTCTTTTAGGCCTTTGCGCCAATCGTCGAAGCTTGCGGCTTCCTGGCCGACATCTTTATTGAGCCAGTCGAGGAAATGCCGGTCGAAATCTTCCGCCGAGAGGCCGAGGTCCTGCCGGATGACGTCCCCGGTAGGCTCGATTTTCGCAAACGAGTGCACCATTTCGAGCAGCTTATCGGCTCCCCAGCGCTCCTGAATGTAGTCGCAGATTTTTCCCGCTTGGTAGTAGGAGACGATCACCTGGGAATCGTACTCGGGACGCACGAAGCCGCGATCGAGTTCGGCCACCGGGAGCAGTTTCTTATCGCGGATGGCGACCAGAATTTCCGGTGTGATCCGGTCGCCCCATTCCGGAGAAGCCTGCGTCTCCTCGTGCACGGCCAGGCCTTCGGTAAACCAGCGCGGGACGCGATGATGGGTCGCGGTGAGAATGAATACGTGGCTCATCTCGTGCCAAAGCGTGCTGGCCCAGTTGAAATCGCCGGGCTTGCGGCCCGAGGGGCTGTCCATCGCCAAAACTTCGCCGAACGTCACGCCCAGGGCGCCCAGCCCGGGCATGCCCAGGGTGCGCACCGCAAAATCCTCGTGATTTGCGTAGACCTCCACCTGAACGGGTGCGGGCAGCTGCATTTGATACTTCTTTTCATAGGTCTCGATCGCGCGGTTGATCTGCTCTTCGAAATACGGCGCGAGCAGATCGGCTTCCTTGTTCGGAAGCTTGAGAATCATGTTGCCGGTCTTGATGACGGTGAAATTCTTGTAGCTGTCGAGCAGACGGAGGCTGTTGACCGTGGCCGCATCCCGGTAACCGTGGTCATAGCACATTTCCAGCTGGAGGCGAGGCTCGCGCTCTTCGCCCAAACGCATAAGATTGATGCCCAGCTCGGAGCGGGCCGACCAAAGCTCCGGATCGACTTCGATGGCCTTGCGGTAATAGGCGACTCCCTCTTCATAGCGGCGATTGAGCACCAGATGATGCGCGACGAGCGCGTAGCCGGCCCCATCGGTGGGATTGATGGCGCGAATTTTCGCAAACCACGCGTCGGGCGAGCGGTCCGCAAGAATTTCCACGGCAGCGTGGATGGCGTAGGCGTCGAGCGCATCGGGCGAGATCCGGATGGCCTGGTCGGCCTGACGAAGGGCTTCGCCGGTCGCCGAATCTTCCAGCGCGAGATTCGCCATCAGTTCATGGGCTTCGACCAGTCCCGCATCGAGCTCGAGCGCCCGGGCGCACCACTGGATGGCTTTGTTGTCAAAGCCGTCGGCGCTGACCACTGCCAGGCCGAGATAGGCCTCGGCGTTTTTCGGATCGCGCGCCAGAGCTTCCTTGAACAGACTTTCGGCATCGCTGTTGTTGAAACGCTCGTGCAGCAAGCGGCCCCAGCGCACTCGATAGAGGGCGTTGCCATCGGATCGGGCGACGGCCGCCCGGAACTCGTCGTTCGCCTCTTGGTACCTCTGGAGTCCCCAGAATCCTTCGGCGCGCAGATAGGGATCGTGCTCGTGAGAAAGCGCGAGATAGCAGCTACGGGCCTCAAGAGGATGGCCGTGCTTTGCGAGCGTTTGGCATTCGCCGACCGTGCCCGAGCGACTCGTCGGTGCCCAGGCGGCGACAACGGCTAGGAGAATCATCGCTCGGGCGCCGCGCGTCACTTGTCAAGCTCCTGCTGGATGCGCGCCAAATCAACCAGCGCCGAGGTGAGTTGTTGCTTGTAATCGTCCTCAGCCATCGCCGCCTTCTGGTATTTCAGCGAGTCGATTTTCTGTTCGAGTTCTTCTTTTTTCGCGAGCAGGTCGCGTTTGGCGGGATCGGAGAACGCTTTTTGCGCGTCTCCGAAACGAACCAGCGCGAAATTGGAAAGCAACAGGCCTTCTCCGGTGTCGGCCGAAGGGGCACGGACCGGATCGCCTTTGCCTGTGTCTTCAAACACGGCGTGCTCGGTGGCCAGGCGCTTTTGGGAGTCGTAGAAGGCGGCGGTTTTGCTGGTGGCGTACTGGAATGCTTCGAGCGCGCTGATGGTGTCGTTCTTGTTCACATCTGCTGTGGGGTCGCGCAGCGCCTCAACCCAGTAACGGGCAAACACCGTGGCATTCTTCTCGGTGCCGCTTTTTGTGGCGGCGATCACGGCTCGCCCGGGTTTCGAGAGCGCCGCAATCGAACCGCCGCTGGCACTGGTGGTATTGACCACCAGCTGGCGTTTTGCGGGAATCCGATTGCACAGATCGGCGAGCTCGGTGGCGGCGAGATCGGGTCCAGGCAAATTAAATTTGTATTCCGAGCCGTCGTAGGAGCCGTGCCCGATCAACACCAGCACGAAATCGTCGTCGGGCTTGGCCTCGCGAGCGACCGTTTGGAGCGTTTCTTCCACCCGGATGCGCGTCGCGTCGGCCCCGGTGAGGGTAACGACGCGGATGTCGCCGCCGGAAGTCTTGAGGATGCGGTCCAGGTCGTTTGCGGTGGCGGTGAAACGCTGCTCGTAATCGGGTTCTCCGCCCAGACCCGAGATCGTTACGAAGTAGGTCCGAGCCTCGGCACCGGCCGACAACAGAAGAACACACCCGCCCACCACGATCGACCGTAGCCAGCCCCGCACGTTCACACGATCCCCCACCGGCGGCGCAGCAGCCACTCGGCGGCGCGCAGCCCGAGGATGGCGAGAAAAACGATCGGCAGGTTCCACAGCTGTTTGGTCTCGCTCATGGTGATTCCGGCCTCGGAGTAGGGGATCTCGTCGGCCAATTTCGAGAGCTCCTCGGGCCGCCAGTAACGCCCGCCAGTCTGGGCCGCCAGTCGCTCGAGCAGATCGCGATTCTGCTCGGTGTGGAAATTCTCGGCGACTCCATCCAGGCGCTGGAAATCGAGGACGTCTTCGCCGAGTTCCTTCCCGTTCTGGGCGGCGGTGAGCTGGGCGACATAGGACCCCGGCTTCTCGGCCGTCCAGTCCGCCTGGAAAGACCCGGGTTTATCCGCGACTGGAGTCATGTCGACCATCGCTGTGATGCCGTCCGGGCCCATAACGTGGGCTTCCACGTCGGCGCCGGGCGCCGCGTTGTAGGTTTCATCACTCACATCGGCGAACAATCGAATATGCCCGTCGTCAAGGAGCGTTTGGCTGGACGCCGACGCCACCACGCGGCCCGGGGTATCAGAAACAAGCCAACGAAGCAACTGCTGCCAGAACATGTCGTGGGTCGTGTCCCCCAGCGGCTGGCTCATCTTCCACCGCCAGGTGCCCGAAGTTGCCAGCACGGCGGTTCGCCCGCGGCCATAATTTTCCGTGATCAGCATGGGAAGCTTGCGGCCGCCCGCGTTCATTTGAGCGAGCACCGCGGCGCCGGGCTTTGGCGTTCCCGCTTCCTGGTAATCCATGAGGTAGGGAAGCTTCTTCCAGCGCTCGAGGTTGGACTGCCGGTCATCGACCAGGCGGCAGATGAGGCTGTCGGCTCCGATCGGCGTCAGTTCGGCGGTTGCCGTGGCACGATGGAACGTATCCTTCTTGTTCGGCAAGATCACCGGAAGCAGGTCCACTAAACTCGACCCGCCCCAGACACCGTCGGCCAGTGAGGAGTGTCCGCCCAGCCACAGCAGCCCGCCGCCTCGCCGATCGACAAATTCCCGAATCAGATCCTGCTGAGCGGGCGTGAAATAGCCCGCTTCCACCGAGCCGATCATGAGCCCTTGGTAGGTGAAAAGATCCTCGGCGCGGTTCGGGAAGCCGTCGGCCAACTCGTCGGGCCCGCTGATGCCCTGGCGATAAATCTTGTTCTCGGTAGTGCGGAGCATCGACACGATCTGGACGAGCTTGTCATCATCCTCGGCGCGGCGGATGAACTTGTACTCCCAGCGAGGCTCTCCTTCCACGTACAGGATGCGCCGCTTCTCCGAGTCCACGTGGACGAGACGCACCACGCGGTTGTTCAGCGGATTCCGCTCGCCGGGCATCGGTTCCAGGCCAAACTCGATGGCCTTAGCGCCCGCCTCGCCCGCATTGAAAAGCAGGTTCTCCATTTGCATTTTGCCGTCGCCTGCAAATGTGATGTCGCGAGAGGCAAGCATTTTGTCGCCTTCCCGCGCGGTCAGTCTGCCTTTTTGCCCCGCGTATCCGCTCTGGTGAAAACTCACGGTTGCCGACACGCGCGAATCGGCCAAAGCGCGAGGCGCAAGCACGGCGTCGTTGATTTCAACGTCTGGAGAAACGGTCTCTGGCCCGAAGCCAACCGTATGTACGGGAAGGTGCCGGTTGCGCAGAGCGGAAATGGCATCGAGGTCGATCCCACCGGCATTATCCGCACCGTCGCTCAGCAGCACGACCGCGCCAATCGGCAGATCGCTCGTGTCTCGGGCCAGCTGCTTGAGACTCGCGCCGATATGGGTGGCGGGCGCCGTAGCGTCGGTGATGTCTTCGAGCGAGTCGATGCGCGTCAGTTGCGTATCGATCCGGTACAGCCGGGTTTGGAATCTCTCCTGTAGTTTGGCCAGCACGCCATTGCGAAGCGCCGCGGCGGCCTGTTGCTCGCGGCTTGCCGATCCATCGCGAATTCCCATGCTTCGAGAATCGTCAATCAAGACCGCCACAATATTCTGCTGGGGTTTCAGTTCGGCAACCACCATGGCCGGTTGCCAGAGCAAAAGCAGGAGCAAGCAAATCAGCAGCGACTCGAGAGCCCAGATGACACCGGCTTGCCAGTTCTTGAGCGAGTGCGATTGGCGCCGGAGCCGCGAGTAGGTCTGCCATCCCAAGCCTGCCAGCGCTAGCAGGGCCAGCACCCCCAGCACCCACTTCGGCCAGCCTCCCAGCAGAACGAATCTGCCCCGCGAAAAAACAGCAGCCGGATATTTGAAGAGAAGTTCGAACATCTCCCGCACAAACCGCGAGCCTGGGGCCCCCGGCACGCCGATTTCGCGTGATGGAGTGGGAGCCCCCATCGCGGTTCCCAAGCCCGTTCGTTAGTGCGTCAGGCCATACATGATGTAGTCGAGACCGATGCGAAACGCCATGGAAGCAAACCGTTCCGGATATTCAGGCTTGTCAGCCCATTCCCAGGCGTCGCCCAGATGCATGTTGTGGCAGATGGCGACCATGATGCGCCCTTGGTCGTCTCGAATCGCCCGCCACTTCGGCACGTATCCATCCTTCTCGTACGTCCTGCCGGTTACAACGTATTGCTCGCCTGGTATTTGGAAACGATGACCGATGTCATAAAGCACGTGAAAGATTTCGTCGTTGTCGCTGAGATCTTCGATCGGCCGGTCCGGAAACACCATGCGCATACCGACCAGGAACCGCTCCCAATCGGCGGTCCCGTGAAAATCGTCCACCATCAGAAAGCCGCCCTTCAAAAGATATTCCCGAAGACGCCTGGCTTCGGCGTCCGTAAAGGTCCAGTTCGCCACCTGGACCGCATAGACCCACGGATAGTTGAAAATGTCATCGCTGTCGAGATCCACCACTTGTTCGGTAGATCTGGCCTCGATTCGCGTCAGCCGTCGCAAGGCCATCAGGAACTGCCGATCGGCCTTGGGATAATCGCGCAACCAGCTGTAGCCGAAGCCGTATCCGTAGCCAAAGCCGCCGCCGTAGTTGTCGGTCCTTGCGGTGTAGCGCAATCGCGACCAATAAAACTCGGCCTTTTCATTGCTGTGGGAGGGTCCGTAATCATCGGAATAGTAAGGATAGGAGGGGCCTTGGCGGGGGAACCATCTCGATTCGCCCTGGAACGCAACCACTCCGCTGGCCAAAGCCAATGGCAGAACCAACGCCGAAACGCACCGGAAAGATTTCATGTTCCAGAACTTAAAAGCCTAACAGATCAGATTCCTGGTCTTCAATACGATGCGGCGAGCGAACTTTAGGGTCACACGGCGAGAGGGCTCATCGCTACATGCGTTTATGTCCTCGTCTTGATTTCTGTCTCGGCATACGTAACAGTTGACTCGCATTGCGGTTACCTGCATGCGGAGGGGTCGTGAACCGGAGGAGGTTTTTGGGGCTCGGCGGAACGGCACTGATGATGGGTGCCAGTCGCGCCCGTGTCTTGGCGGAGACGCAGGCTCCCATGCCGATGCCGACCGAAACCGCCCCGGGGAATCCAGCCGGCGCGCATTCCCAGGAAAACACTCCCGCGGATTTCACGCTGCGTATCGCGCCCATCGCTATGGAAATCGCCCCCAGCCGGTTCATCAGCACCATCGGATACAACAACACATCTCCCGGCCCGGTACTGCGCCTGCGGGAGGGCCGGCCGGTGACGGTGGATGTGATCAACGACACCGATGCCGCCGAACTGGTGCACTGGCATGGCTTCTTCATTGCGCCGGAAGTGGATGGAACCGAGGAAGAGGGGACTCCGTCGGTTCCTCCCGGCGGGCGCCGGCGCTATCAATTCACTCCGCGTCCGGCGGGGACGCGCTGGTATCACTCGCACGCCATGGCCGGCGCTGATCTTCACCGCGGTACCTACACCGGCCAGTACGGTTTCGCGATGGTCGATTCTGGAGATGATGCCGGCCACTACGATCAGGAGATCTTTCTCGCCCTGCGCGACTGGGAACCCTTTTTCACCGATCAGATGGAAAACGAAGCAGCCGAAGGCGGAGGGCTAGGGCCCCAGCCGGAGAGGCCTGCCGTGTTGGACACCCGTCCGAACGGACTCGAAGTCACCTCGCAGCTGTTTTCGATCAATGACAAAGCGCTCGGAGCCGGAGAGCCGATTCACGTGAAGGCGGGCCAGCGCATTCTGTTTCACATCGTCAACGCCAGCGCCATAGAAAACCGCATGATCGCCCTGCCGGGACACAAATTTCAGGTCATCGCCATGGATGGCAATAAGGTTCCTTCGCCACAAGCGGTGGAAGTTCTTTTGGTTGGGCCCGGCGAACGGATCGACGCCTTGGTCGAAATGAATCAGGCTGGCGTTTGGATCCTGGGCTCCACCGACGACATGACTCGCAATGCCGGATTAGGGGTCGTCGTGGAATACGAGAATGCTCACCGCCAGCCGCAATGGCTGACCCCTTCCCAACCGCTCTGGGATTACACCGTTTTTGGCCGCACCAACACGGCGCCGTCGCCCGCTCCCGAGCACACCATCGACATGGTGTTCGAAAAAATTCCCAGCGGCGCAGGTCAATTCAACCTCTGGCACGTCAACGGGAAGGCTTATCCTCACGACCGAGAATTCATGCTCGAGGGAGGTGCGCGCTACCGCCTTGTCTTTCGCAATCGCACCGATGATTCGCATCCGGTTCATCTGCATCGCCACCTGTTCGAACTCGTAGACGTGAACGGAAAGCCCACCTCGGGCGTCCTGAAGGATACGGTCATTGTTCCGGTCTACGGCCGTGTGTCGGTCGATTTGGTGGCCAATCAGCCTGGACTCTCCCTTTTTCATTGCCACATCCAACAGCACATGGATTTCGGCTTCAAAGCGCTATTCCGCTACGCCTAACAAGCGTTCGGCATCGTCGCCGGTTCGGCGGACGCTTCGCAGAAAACCATGGCCTTGCGGAGCGGATGGCCTCAACCTGCACGAACTCGAGTTCTCAAACGATCTCGCTGCCGCTCGACCGACTGCGCGCGGGGTCGCACTCCTGATAGCATCGCGATCGGTTTGGGACTACACTCGCATCAGCCGATGCCGGATTAAAGGGGGGAGGGGGCATGCGCCGACGCCATCTACTGGTTCTCACAATCGGTGCAGCTCTCTGGATTGCCGTCTTGACTGCGCAGTTGGCGCATGCCGTGTTTGACCCTCGATTGACCGCCAGTGCCAGTTGCGACCGAGCCTGCTTGGACCGCTGGGTCGACCAGTATCTCGACGCGCTCGCCGCCAATGATCCCTCGCGCCTGCCCGTGACTCAGAACGTCAAATTTAGCGAAGACGGTCAGAGGCTGATTCTCGGCGACGGCCTGTGGAATACCGCGACGGGGAGAGGAACGTATCAGTTTTATATGGAGGATGTCGAGGCTGGACAAGTCGGCTTCTTCGGTACCATGCGAGAGGCTGGGGAACCCATCATTCTTGCCGCCCGACTAAAAATTGATGGCCGCAAGATCGCCGAAATTGAAACGATCGTCGTGCGCGACGTGCATGACGCCGAGAATTTGGAAAAGCGAGGCCATCCCGACCCTCTGTTCACCGAGACGATCCCGCCAGCCGAACGTGCTTCTCGCGCCGACCTGGTCAAAGCCGCCAACATGTATTTCAGCGGCATGCAGCTAAACGACGGCAAGGGCGACTATCCTTTCACCGACGACTGTGACCGAGTTGAAAACGGAGAGGAAGCGACCAACAATCACACCCCCAGCACGGAGGATGTCATCAGGGCGCAAAGCAATTCGGTGGAAACCAGTTCCCGCCAAAAATCCGATTTGACTTACTCGGCCGCGTGGGGCTGCAAACAGCAGTTCCAGTCGGGATTGCTCCACTTTGTGACGCGAATCCGCGATCGGCGCTTCGTCGTGGTCGACCCGGAACGCGGAGTGGCTCTGGCCTTCTGCTTCTTTGATCACGCCGCTGGTAAGACGCGTACCTTCCAGCTACCCGACGGGCGCACGGTGACCAGCGGGCCCACGACGCCCTGGACCTGGGAAATCGCGGAGACCTTTCGGGTCGAGCACGGGGAAATCCGCCGGATCGAGGCAGTCTATCATCGCTCGCCTTATGGTATGAGTTCAGGCTGGAGTAATTGGGAAGACTCTATGTCCACGCGGGCCAGGTGGGTTTCTGCGTCTGTAGCCCGTTAGGACTCTTGCCTCTATCATTGGGCCGTTTGCGTGGAACCTTCCATCGGCAGCGGAGATCGCACAGCGGCCACCACTTCGCGTATGACTCGAGCGACTAACTCGGGGCGGTCAAGGTGGATCCAGTGTCCGCTTTCTCCCGCCACCAGTTGTACTCCACGCGACGAGAGCCGCGCTAGGTCGCGTTGCCAATGAGCGCCGGAGAGCGGGTGATGGTCTCCGGAGAGCACCACCAGCGGCAAATCGCCGAGTGAGTCGACGGCCGCCGCTTGTGCAGCACTAACCGGCAATGCGGCCACGTGCTGTCCTAGGCTTGTAAAATTCTTGGGCTGCGACCAAAACGCTTGCACCACCGGCACGATCGGTGCCGGCAACTTGCGGATCTCCCCGGCGATCCGTTCCACGGCCGAGGACACACTGGCGCCAAATGCACTCGCCGCCGCCCACGCCAGCCTCGGTGAGCCCCTGGCCACTCGCGCGAGGCAGAACCGCACGATACCGAGTCGCGCCAGCCAGGTGGCAATCTGAATGTATCGCGATCCTACCCGAATCATCGTCAGCTGCTCCGGGGTCGGTTTTTCCCATTCGGCGGGGTGAATCGAATCCACCAGGACCATGCCGACGACATCGTTGCGATACAGGTGCGCGAATGCCCTGGTCACATAGCCGCCGAAGGAATGCCCGACGAGAACATATGGCCCGGGCACACCCGCTAGGTCCAGTAGAGTGTGCAGCTCCTGGGCCATCTGTTCTGCCGTGCGCGGCGCGCGCGCCGCATCGCTCCAGCCCTGCCCGGCGCGGTCGTAACTTACTGCGCGAGAGAACTCCGCCACCGCCGGCTGCACCTGGCTCCAACTCAAGCAGGACGCGCCCATACCCGATTCGAACACAACGGCCGGTCGACCTTCTCCGGTCACATGGATATGCATCCGCCTCTTGTTGACCCGCACGAGGCGACCGGGAGGAGGAAAGCGTCGCCGGTCGCGCGCCATTCCAACGGCCTGGTAGGAAACACCAAGGGCGAAAAGCAGGGCAAGTATGCCGAGCGGAACTGCGAGAATCGCAATAGCCGTCTGCACGGAAAATCCTTGAGCATCTAAGAATACCTCGAACGCGCGTGTGTCCGACCTGACCAACGCTCAATGTGGAAGCTATAATGCATCGAGGATTGGCGATGAGCAGCAATCCTTCAGATCGCGCATTCGACGCCATCGTCATCGGCTCGGGCATAGGTGGACTTGCATTTGCGACCATTATGGCCAAGCTGCGCAAGTGGCGCGTGCTCGTGCTGGAGCGTCACTTCAAGATCGGCGGCTTCACGCATACTTTCACTCGTCCTGGCGGCTGGTCGTGGGATGTCGGCCTCCACTATGTTGGCGAGATGGGCGACGGCATGTTGGGGCGCCGGCTGTTCGATTTCATCACCAACGGCGGAGTGAAGTGGAACCCCCTGCCGGATGTGTACGACGTCTTTGTCTATCCGGCTCTGCAAGTGAGGGCATGCAAAGGCAAAGAAAATTTCGAGCGCGCCTTGATCGAGATCTTTCCTGACGAGCGCGCAAACATCGAACAGTATTTCCGCGATCTCGAAACTGCCATGGGCTGGATTGGCCGACACTTCATGGCCATGGCGGCGCCCGCCCCGCTGAGCCGGATTGTTCGGATGATGAACCGGCTCACCGCGAGTCTGCCTTTGCAGGTCACCCAACACTATCTGGAAAGACGGTTTCGCGACGGGAAGCTCCGCGGCGTGCTAGCGTCGCAGTGGGGAGACTACGGGTTACCACCGGGTCAAAGTGCTTTCGCCACTCATGCGGTGATTGCAAGTCATTATCTCGAGGGCGCCTGGTACCCAGACGGGGGTGCTGCCGAAATCGCCAAAGCAACGGGGGTGATCATCCGCGCAGCAGGGGGTGAACTGCTGCCGAACCACGAGGTCACACGCATTGTGGTCGAACGCAACTGCGCTGTAGGCGTGGAAGTCTCCGCCAAAAAAGGCAAGGCAGGGTTCCGCGCGCAATTTCGAGCGCCGGTGATCGTGTCCGATGCTGGCGCATGGAACACTTTCGTGCGCATGCTTCCCTCTGAGTCCCTCCCTTTTGGCAATGAGCTGAAATCGCCGCCCGCGGGCTTCGAGGTCGTCGAACTCTTTCTAGGTTTGCGGCGCGATCCTCGCGAGATAGGTTTTCAGGGTGAAAATTACTGGATATTCTCTTCTTTCGACCACGATCGGATGTACGCCCGGCGGAACGAATTGCTCGATGGTCAGGCGGTGATGGCCTATCTCTCGTTCCCGTCTCTCAAGGATGCGCACGCACAGCGGCACACAGCAGAAATCATCGCGCCGCTTTCTTACCACGCCTTGGAAACGCATCGCGAAGAACCCTGGCGTCGGCGCAGCCCAGGCTATGAATCCGCCAAGGCCCGCATCACTCAAGCGCTGCTCGATCTTGTGGAGCGCCATCACCCCGGCTTTCAAGACCTGGTGGAATACTCCGAACTGGGAACGCCATTGACATTTGAGTACTTCACGGCCGCGCCCTCCGGGTCGATTTACGGTTACCCGGGTACCCCGGATAAGTATCGGAACCCCTGGCTTGGCCCCCGAACGCCTATCCGAAACTTGTATCTCACGGGCAGTGATGTGACCTTGCTAGGAATCATGGGAGCCCTGATGGGTGGCGTCATAACCGCAAGTCGGCTTATCGGTCCTTTAGGTTTTTTCGAGATTCTGCGCGCTGCGAGCTCACATGGGTCGTGAAACTTTCTGCGGGCCAGCAGCTCGAACCATCCCGCGTGCTGCGCCCGTTGAGTCAAGCGCCAAAATCCGATGGGCGCGTAGCATGATGGGTGATCCAGTTGCAGGCCCCATTGGCAGTCCGCAAAGTGCGAGCGAGGGCGGTGGATTGAGCCGGGTCGGTGCGAAGCTTCACTTTGGCCACCAGCTTCACGAAGCCAGTATATCTCAAGTGGGCGAACAAAAGGCGAATATCTTGAGCGTCGCTTCTCCGTCCGGAAAGGGAAGGCGCATTCCTTTGCCGCCTGAAGGCGGCAGTCTTCTGCGCTCGTTTTTATGAAGAAAATCCTGTTTGGCAAGGAAGCAAAGGATTCGCGCCTTGGCAACGGAAGCCAGGCGCGCATCGCGAGACGAGATGTGCTCAAAGGTGCCGCCGCGACCGCGGGATTGGCAGCGGCTGGCGGAGTGTCGCCGTTCGCCGTCGCGGCGAACTCAAAGACTTCTGGCTCAACGCCAGGATATTGCAACACGTTCATTGTTGCGTCGAACGGAAACGCGATCGTCGAGACCACCTCTGGCAAGGTGTGCGGCTTCACGCGCAACGGCATTCTGACGTTCAAGGGCATTCCCTATGCGGGCACAACGGCCGGCAGCGCCCGATTTCAGCCGCCGACAAGGGTCACGCCGTGGCCTGGCGTTCGCAGCTCGATGCAGTACGGATTCGTGAGTCCGCAGGAGCCGCGCGCGGGCTGGGCCAATGACGAAGTGGCCTGGATGTTCGATTGGGACGATGGGCGTCCCGGCGAAGACTGTCTCCGTGTCAACATCTGGACGCCGGGCGCCCATGACAACCAGAAGAGGCCGGTGATGGTGTGGCTGCACGGCGGAGGATTTTCAGCGGGCTCGGGACAAGAGTTGAAGTCCTACGACGGCGAGAATTTGAGCCGGCGCGGCGATGTCGTTGTGGTTTCGCTGAATCACCGGCTGGGAGTGCTGGGTTATCTGAATCTCGCCGAAATCGGCGGAGCGAGATACGCGAATTCCGCGAACGTCGGCATGCTCGACATCGTTGCCGCGCTCGAATGGGTTCGTGACAACATCGCAAACTTCGGCGGCGATACTGGAAGGGTGATGATTTTCGGGCAATCCGGCGGCGGCGGAAAAGTGAACACGCTGATGACGATGCCTTCGGCCAAAGGGCTATTTCATCGTGCCGCCGTGCAAAGCGGATCGCTGCTGAATGCGTCGAGTGCGGAGGACTCGGCGAAATTGGGGGCGGCGGTGGTCGGGCAGCTTGGACTGAGCGCTGTGCAGATCGACAAAATTCTAGAGGTGCCGGTCGAGCAGCTCGTGCAAGCCGGAATCGCTGCGCTCAAGAGCCTCGCCCCTGCGGTCCAGCCGGGGGGCAGGTTTCGATTGCCGCGCTTCTTATGGCAGCCGACCGTCGATGGGACCATTTTGCCGGCCCAGCCGTACGACCCCGTTGCCCCGGCGATATCCGCGCATGTGCCCCTCATCGTCGGCACGGTGTTGAATGAATTCTCCACGCCGCTATACGACACCGAGCTGACCACGCTTACTGAGGCGAAGCTCAAAGAGCGCGTGATGGCGCAGTACAAGGACAAGACGGATCACATCATGGAAGTGTTTCGCGCCGCGCATCCCAATGAGACCCCCGGGGAATGGATGTCGCGGATTGCGGCGGCACCAGTGCGGCAGAGTGCCATTACTCAGGCGGAGAGACAGACCGCTCTCGGGGGAGCGCCTGTGTATCTCTACTGGTTTTGCTGGAAGACGCCCGTGCTCGATGGTAGACCCGGCGCATTTCATTGCGCCGAACTCTCCTTTGTTTTCGACAACACGGACCGCTGCGCGCCGATGACGGGCGGAGGCCCGGGACCACGGGCGCTTGCTCGAAAGATCAGCGACGCGTGGATCAATCTCGCGCGGCGAGGCGATCCCAATCATCCGGGGCTGCCGAAATGGCCTGCGTTCACTTCGACCGATAAGGCCACCATGATTTTTGACAACCCATGCGAAGCGAAGAACGATCCGGACCGCGACGAGCGTCGCGCTCTGGGAATCACCTGAGAACGACGAGTCAGGGATTGGGAGGCTCGATGCATCGGAAGCTCAGGCGTTTAAACAGGGGCGCACTCGCAAGATGGACCGCGATCGTCGCCGGGATGCTGGCTTTCATTGCGTTTTTCGCGCGGGGCACGCCGCTGGCAGCAACCGATCGGGCGGAAATGGATCGCCGCGTCGACGCCCTGCTGGCCGCCATGACGTTGGAGGACAAGATTGGTTTGATCGGGGGCGTGGACGGATATTTCATTCGCGGCTTGCCAAGCATCCACCTGCCGAGTTTGAAGATGGCAGACGGACCCATGGGAGTAAGGAATTTTGGTGCTGCGACGGCGATGCCGGGCGGCATTAATCTGGCGGCGACATGGGACACCGCACTCGCGCGGCGCGTCGGTCGCGAGATTGGGCGCGATGCGAGAGCCAAAGGCGTCCACTTTCTGCTGGGGCCAGGTGTCAATATTTATCGCGCGCCGATGAACGGACGCAATTTCGAATACTTTGGCGAGGATCCCTATCTCGCGTCGCGCATGGCCGTCGGGTACGTCGAAGGCGTGCAAAGCGAAGGTGTGAGCGCAACGATCAAACATTTCATGGGGAATAATTCCGAGTATGCCCGCCACGTGACGAACGATGTAATCGACGAGCGAACCATGCGCGAAATCTATCTTCCAGTGTTTGAAGCGGCCGTTACGGAGGCGCACGTCGGCGCGGTGATGGACTCCTACAATCTGGTCAACGGCGAGCACATGACGCAGAACGCGATGCTCAACACCGGCATTCTGAAAGATGAGTGGGGCTTTTCGGGCGTTTTGATGTCGGATTGGTTTGCCACTTACGACGGAGTGGCTGCGGCGAAAAGTGGGCTGGATTTGGAGATGCCGGCTGGCATCTTCATGAATCGCAATACGCTCGGTGCTGCGATGGAGAGCGGACGGCTGTCGATCGCAAACATCGACGACAAGGTACGACGGATTCTGCGGCTGGCAGTCAACTCAGGCTGGCTCGACCGCAACCAGGCGGATCCTTCGATTCCTCGCTACAACCTCGAGGGCGACCAGGTCGCACTGGAAGCTTCGCGGGAGGGCATGGTCCTTCTGAAGAACGATGGCGGAGTCCTGCCTCTGGATCGGCAGAAGATCAAATCGATTGCGGTGATCGGGCCGGATGCGTATCCGGCCGTTCCGGTGGGTGGAGGCAGTGCGGCGGTGCGGCCATTTGTGGCCTCGAGTTTTCTGGAGGGAATCTCAAAGGAACTCAAGGCCACGCCAACCTACTATGATCGCGGCATACCCGACTTGAGCGAGCTGGCGCAAAGAACCCCCTTTTCAACTGCGGAGTCGGGGAACGATTCGGGTGTATACGCAGATTATTTCAGGAACCAGGGTTTGGAAGGTGAACCTTTCGAGCATCGAGTGGAGGGTCACATCAATTTCGGCGCGAGCCCGAATGCCGATCTCGGATCTAGCGCACCACCGTACCCGGCCGG
>JASHRC010000069.1 GCA_030037525.1 Candidatus Acidiferrales bacterium
CGCCCAGCATCCAGCATTCATCGGGCTGCAGTATGTTGCCGAACAAATTGCGCAGCGGGCGAATCTTGGCAACCAGGTCGGCGTCTTTTGCCAAGACGACGCCAGCAAGCATGTCGCTGAAGCCGGAAAGATACTTCGTCCCGGAATAGAGGACCAAATCGGCGCCGAGCGAAAGGGGGTGCTGAAAAGCGGGGCCGAGCAACGTGTTGTCGACCATCACGACCAGGCGGTTTCCGCCCCTGGGCGATTTGGTTGAGGCGGCGGCGTGACAGGCTTCGCGGATGTCGGTCATGACCAGGGTGGGATTGGCGGGTGTCTCGATTAGGACCACGCCGGGGTTTTCCGCCGAGCGGATCGCGTCAGTCAACAAGTCTCCGCGGCCGGAAACCACGGGGATGCCGGAGACGCCCCACTTCGAAAGATAATCCTGAATAAAGTGCTGTGTGCCGCCGTAAATCGGAATGTTGTAGACGACCGATTGGCCGGGGCTCAAGAAGGCGAGAAGCGAGGTCATGATCGCCGCCATGCCGGAGTTGAAGGCCAACGCCGCGGTAGCGCCTGTTTCCAGATTCACGATCTGATCTTCGAGAATCTCGGCGTTGGGGTGATTGAACCGGGCGTAGATCAGATCCGGAGACTCTCCTTCGGTCGCCGGAGCGCGGCCGGCGGTAACGTCGAAGGCATGCTCGGCAGCCTCGGGGCTGGAAAAAACATAGGTCGAGCTGCGGAAGACAGCAGGGCGGGCCGAGCCGACCGACAGATTCGGATCGAAGCCCTCGGTGAGAATTTTTGTTGTGGGACGCAGCGTATGCGGCTCGTGGCGATCGGTTGGAGACATGGCAGCACCTCAGCTCCGGTTATAGACCAACGGGAATCTGAAGGGAATAGCGCGAGGCCGGAATCGACGGAGGTGGTTACTGGCGCAGATAGCCCCAATTGTGGAGGCGGTCGCTGTCTTCCACCCAGCGGTCGCCGATATCAGTGCGGTAGTACATGTTCGGGATCAGGACGTTTTTGATGCGCGCATACGCCTGCGCTTGCGCCTGCTTCATCGTCGGGCCGGTGCCGACCACGATCAGAATCACTCCGGAAGTTCCGGCAACGAGCCACTGCCCGTTCACCTGCTTCACGTCTTCGATGTGAATTTCATCCTGCGGCGGCTTTTTGAAGACGATCACCGAGTTTTTCGAGAACGAGTCGAAGGTCTCATCATCGTCGAACGGAAACGGCGGCACCACGATGCGGACGCCAATCTGAAATCCGCTGCGCGTCTTCAGCTTGGGATCTTCGCTGTTTGCCAGATCCCAAAACAGCTGGCCGATGGGCGTGATCATGCCCGCCTGCTGGATGCTGATCGTCGGGTAGCCGAAGCGCGAAGTAAACTCGAGCGGATAGATGCCGTGATTGTTGACGATGCAGTTCAGATCGATGTAGCCGACGTAGCCTTCCGAAGCGAGGACCGGCTCCATTTTGAGGAGCGTCTGATTGAAGAGCTGGTTGGCGCCGCTCCAAAACATAGAGGTTCCCATTTCGCCTGTGGACGGACCGATGTCGCCGGGGAAGAGTTTCTTGTGCTCGAAATTGACGTTGATCGGATAGATGAAATTCTTGCCGTTGAAGAACGCGCCGACGGCCACTTCGACTCCGGTCACCCTGCGCTGCAACTGAAAGACTTTGATCTCCTCCGAGAGCGCCTTTTTGTAGGCCTCGAGCATGCGGACCACGTCTTGACCGTCATCTTCCTCACCGATGAACAGGCGCCGCTTGATGTTCTGCGCTTCCCCACTCGGCTTGATGACGTAGCGCGCGGGATTCTGTAGGACGTGGTCGATCGCCTCATCGAAGGAGGTGAACTCCGCATAAGGAATAATGCTCACACCAGCTTTCTTCAGCTCTTCCTGCCCGAAGGAGCGATCGTCTTCCAGGCGGTCGGTATAAGGAGTGCCGCCGATGACCTTCTTGCCCTGCTCGCGCAGCGCCTTGGCCTTTTCGCCCTGACCCAGCGTGTCGTCGAAAACGAGAATGTCCGCCCAATCGATGTCTTTTTCCCAATCCTTTGATTTGGGGACGAAACCATCGGCGATGTCGCGCTCTTTCTTGTCCCCGATAAAGTAGCGGACGTCGTGACCCTCTTTGGAGACTTGCCAGGCGATGTCGCTGACGAGGCCGGTGAGCGAAACGAACAGAAAATGTTTCCGATCCATTGCGATCCGATTGCAGGTCCGCGCCCGAGGGGAGGCATCTTAGCACGAGCGCCAGCCCGGAAATATTAAGGCGGTATGAGTTTTGGCTCCTGGCTGGCGAACAATCGGCCTTTTTTCCCGCCGCGGCGTCTCTCCCAATACGGCCCATCGGCCCCCCGGTTTCGGATTCCGCTAACCTACTGAAAACACAACCCCCAGGCAGGGCCCGCTCGGGTCAAAACCCGCTGCTTGGTACGGCCCCGATTTTGCATAGATTTTAGGGATGTACGATGGCAAACTGGCGCACAGTACTATGCTCCAAACGCTGAACGGTCAAGCCGTCGGTTTGCCAGATCATGGCGAGCGCCGCGCCTTGCTGCGTTGGCGTCCCTTGTCGGTCATCTACGTACGAGCGGGCCCGCAAAACGGCGGCGTCGTTCTTGACATCAGCGAAAATGGGCTACAACTTTCCGCCGGCGAAACGCTGGGGGACGACGCCCTTCCGCTTTCGCTGCAGCTCTCCTACGGCGTCGATCCGATCGAAGCGACCGGACAGATCGTCTGGCTTTCCGACTCGAGGCGCACTGCGGGTTTGCAATTCGTTTCGTTGCCCGAGCAGGATCGCACCCGCTTGCGTGATTGGATCGCGAGCGACCAGAAGGCAAGCGGCGCATCGGGCCAGGCTCCAACTTCTCAGCCGGACAGGGCCCCAATCCTTGCGCCGGCTTCGCAGCCTCCCGAGGCTCCGGCTTCAGTGGAGGTTGCTCCACTTCCGAGCGAGCGGCTCTTGGGCACCCAACCTCGAAGCGCGCCCCCCGTGCTAGAAGAAGAGGCAGACGAGTTTCAATCCGTCCAGAGCGCACACGCGACGTTTGGGACCGAACCCCTTCCGCCTGTATGCCCTCCTGCCGACCACCCTTCCGGACCAAGTCGCGACGACCGAACCGACGCCCCACTCATAGGGCCTAGTGACGTCGTTCAATCCATCCGGCAACTTTTTCCGCAAAATCAGATCGTCGACAACAAGAGGAGCTGGGGAGCGCCGCCTGCTCGGGAGGCGAGCATCCTCGAAGCTGCCGAACCGGCCCGCACCAGCGAGCTGCAGTCAGAGTCAGTGTCGTTTCCCTTCGAGGAGGATCGGCGCCCCGATGTCGTCCGCATCATGCTCGCCGGCGGACTGATGCTGCTCTGCTTTGCCGTGGGCCTGATCGTTGGCGTCCGTTGGCTGGCGAGACCCGCGCACCCAGAGACCCCGAGCGCGACCAACCCGATGACGAATGTAAATCCAGGCGCGAACGCTGACACAGCCGCTCGTTCAAGCACAACGTC
Source organism: Candidatus Acidiferrales bacterium (assembly GCA_030037525.1). GTDB lineage: Bacteria > Acidobacteriota > Terriglobia > Acidiferrales > UBA7541 > Palsa-295. The sequence goes on from JASHRC010000069.1 coordinate 3,513, forward strand.
GAACACGGACGCAAATCGAACCCCCTCCGTGAACCGGACTACCCCCAGGGGAAGGAACCTGACCACTCGACCCGCGATGCCCAGTCTCGCCCGCCCTCCTGCGAGTCTGAACCCGACGCCAGCGCCGAGGGAGACGGAACCATCCCAGCCAGCGTTGCCGCAGCCGTCGGCGCCTGTAGCGGCTTTGCCCGAATACGTGCCGGCCATAAGTCCTGGCGTGGAACTAACCCCGCCGGCCGAAGGTGCGCCGGCCGTGTGGGTGCGGCTGCCGCAGGCGGCTCTGAGCGCCTCTGCTTCGGTCGCGATTTCCCTACAGCAGTCCGTGCTCGTTTCCCCGGCTGCCGCGCCAGGAGCAGCACGATCTGTTCAGGTGCTGGTGGGAGGAAGGATTCTCAGCTCGTCGATCGAACCTCTTGAATCCGCGGCGCCGATTGATCCGGCTGGCGACGTGGTCCATCTGCGTGTCTGGATCGATTCGCAGGGGGGGATCAGGCAGATCACGCCGGGCGATGGCCGAGCCGATCTGATTGCGATTGCCGAAGGCGAGGTTCGCGGATGGGTGCAGACGCCCGCACGCCTGTCGGGCAGGCCCATTGATTCGGTCGAAGATGTGACGATTACGTTTCGGCCGTAGCCGATCTCACTTTTCGAATCGTCAGGCGCCGCCGTGTTCGAGCACCAGACGGATCCCGCCGTTCACCGTGCGCAGAGAGATGGCCCCGCCGCCGTGACCGAGCCTTCCGTGAAACGCTCGCGAACCCGGTAGCGCTACTGTGGACGTCACGGGAACCTCCGAATACGTCTCGCCGTTCATGTTGCGCATGTTTAGATCGGCCCGCGCGTCCCAGGGAAGCCCGAGTTCGACCGAGCCGTTGACGGTTTCCAGATTCATCGGCCCGCCGTCGGCCAGCTGGCGCAACTCGAGACGCAGGTTGCCGTTGGTGGTTTTGGCGTTGAAGCGGCCCGAGCTTTCGAGCACTTCAACGTCGCCATTGACCGAGCGCAACTCGCCGCCGCCATCGATGCCGCGCACGAGCAGGCTGCCGTTGACGGTGTGCACGCTGCCGAGTAGCACGCGACTGGGTACGTGAATGTGATATTCGACGGCGACGCCCGCGCCCTCGCCCTCAGGATAGCGCGTGTGAACGTCGACCTCGCCCGGCTGGGTCTCGACTTCGATCCGCACCCGATCGACGTCATGCGGATCGTTCTGCGCCGTCTTCACCGCGGTGACTTCCACCTCCTCGCGGTCCCAGCCTTCGACCTGCACCGAGCCGTTGACGTTGTCGAGAACGAAATGCCCGCCCGAGGGAAGCGGATAGGTCTGCTCGAAGACCTGCTCGGTGGTCGCAAAGCTCGGAAATCGAGCCAGCCCCACTGCGCCCAACAGAATCAAGAGCCGCGTTGCCAATGGCCCTATCCTAGAGATGAAACAAGCAGACGGCTTCATCGTTTGCACGTTACGCCCCCTTGAGGGAAACTTCCGAGTCGGATCGACCCTCGATAGAAGTACGCAGCGGGCCGCCGATTGGTTCCCTTACGGCGCATGGAGCGGCAAGCCCTGCTCCATCAGCTGCTTCTCGAGTTCCTGTGTCTGCCGCTCGAGTTCGGCCATCTGCTGCTTGTAAAGCTCCAGCTGCTTGTCCCTGTCGCTCAGCACAAAACGAATGTTGCCGGCAACGGTGCGCAACCGAAGCAGCTCGCCGCCGCCATTGAGCGCTCCTTCGGCGCGCACGGCGTGCGCTCTGGAGGAATCGTTGTAGCTCACCTTGAGCGGGAAGGCCGGATCGACGATGACGCGATGCTTGTCGCCGTTTTCCACTTGTGCGTCGATGGTCACGGGTAGCTGGCGCGGAAGGTGCACGACGATGTCGCCGTCGCTCGACTGCAGGTCGCATGTCCCCGAAGGCTTGGGCGGCGCAACGAACCATGCCGTGATTCCGCCCGAGCTGGTCGAGGCTTTCACCGGGCTGTCCACCTGGGTCAGATAGATGCTGCCACCGCCGGTTTCCAGATCCGTGGGTCCCACCATGCGCACCACGCTGATGCCGCCGCCACCAGTTTTTGCGCGCACCAGGCCCGCTGCTTCGCCGACCCGGATCTCCCCGCCATCGGTCGAAGCAACCAGCTCGGCTCCCGAGTGCCCGAGCGTGATGTTGCCGCCGCCGGTTTCCAGACGCGCGGTGCCTTGAATCGACGCGACACGAATGTGGCCGCCACTGGTGTGCAGCGTCGCATTGCCGGCAACCGAGCCGATTACGATGTGGCCGCCACCCGTACTCGCATACAGTTCGCCGGCCACGCTCCTAGCCACGATGTTGCCGCCGCCGGTTTTGAGCCGCGCCGGTCCGCCGATGTCGCCGGCGGTGATGTTGCCGCCGGCAGTGGAAAGCGTGACGTGGCCCTGAATCGCCTGCGTATCGATGTTGCCGCCGCCCGTGGAAACGTCGAGACTGACATTCTTGGGAATCGACAGTTCGAGCGTGGCCCAGAAGCGGCCGGTCCAGTGCCTGGCCGGGGCTTCTGCCTCGAGAGCCACGCCGTCCCGAGTCGGATTGACCGAAACGGTAAAACTCTTCAGAAGCTGTCGAGCGTCCTTCTCAGAAGCATCGCTCTCCAGATGAATGCGGTAATCAACTCGGTCGGCGTCCTGCGTCTGAATGAGGACGCTGCCAAGCTCGGTGGACAGGCGCACGCGTTCGCCCTCATGGGTGGGAACCGAACCGGTGAGATCCTGGGTGAGACGGGGGCTGGAGCTCGAACCGCCGCCCGTCTTCTGCCGCGCCGAGGCAGCGCCCATCGAGAGCAGAGCTAGGACGACGGCCGCAGCCGAAGTTCCCACCGCCGCTTGGCAGAGAGCACGGCCAGCCAGCGTCATTTCCTTTGCCGGCTTCATCAGAACTTGGCGCGAGGACCGAGTTCGCCGAGCGCCGCCGCGCTTTGCAAGCGAATGTAGGTGTTGGGATCGTTCTGCATGCGATCGCGTAGGACGGAGACCATATGATCATCCGAAGGCGCGTCTCCCGTTTCTGTCATGATGCCGCGCAATGTGTCGATGGCTTCGACGCGCACGCCGGGATTTTGATCCTCCATCAGAGCATCCAGCAGGGTTTGGCGAACCTGGTCTTCCGGCCGCGCACCTTTGAGAGCTTCGAGCGCTTTCAGGCGCACCGCGGCGTTGTGGTCAGTGCGAACTGCGCGGCACAGCGCGGCGCGAACGTCCGGATCATTCTCTCTCGCGCGCAGGCACTCGACCGCATCCAGGCGAATGTCGGGACAGATGCGATCGCCCTTGGCGAGAACGCCCAACAGCACTTCCTTTACGTCATCGTCGTCCACCGTACCCTGCACGATGACCGGTTGCTGTGCCTGCAGCTGGACTTCTACGCGAGCAGGGCCTTCGCCGCTTGAAGGTAGCAGGTTGATCCCTGCCACATCCGCCGTGTGGAGATCAATCGATCCGGGCAGCGTGCCACCGAAATCGGGCGTGCTGGGCCGCTCGGGATGGCGCAAAAGTCGCGGTCCCAAAATGCCGACCGTGAAACCGATCAAAAGGAGAATGGCTGCACTCCAGGCCGGACGAGGGGCAAGCCAACTCGACGGAAGCACGGATCCCAACGCCCGCAAAAGCCAGTTGCGGTCTTCTTGGCGATCGAGCGCGTCGTAGAGATCTGTGCGGCAAGAGGCCAGAAGCGAGGCGTCGGGCCCGATGCGATGGAGAGCCAGCATCGCAAGCATCTCTCGTTGCCGGGTCAGCGATTGCGAGCATCCAGTGCAGTTTGCCAGATGAGCCGCGAGGCGGGATTGTTCGGCGGAATCGAGTTCGTCGCCGGCGGCCAGCAGTGTAACCAACGGCTCCCAGTCGGCACAGGCCTCCGGATCCCTTTGGCTGCCCCCACCCGGATTGGAGTTCTCGATCATTATGATTCGCTATCGCTTAGCGCAGCGGCTCGAGCGACTGGCGCAACTTGCGCGTCGCGCGGAACAGCGAATTCTTGGCGGTCTCTTCCGATGTGCCAAGAAGATCACCAATCGCGCGCAGCCGCAAGCCCTGAAAATGCTTCATCTCGAAGACCATGCGCTCCCGCGGAGAAAGACGCTTCATGGCTTCCTCGATACGCTTGCCGAGCTCCTGCCCGAGGAGCTCCTTTTCCGGATTGGCAGAGGCCCTCGGTTCGGGTTGGCGGTCAAAGAAATCGCGTGTCCCGCCTTCGGTATCTTCCGGCGCCGGCGCCTGATCTTCCGGACGGCTGGAGCGGCGGCGTAGATGATCGAGCGAAACGTTGGTCACAATCCGATACAGCCAAGTATAAAAGCTGCACTCGAACCGGAAGCGATGGAGATTGCGGTACACGCGCAAGAAGCTCTCCTGGTAAATATCCCGTGCGTCTTCAGGGCGATGCACAAGGTTGAGTGCCAGATGCAACACATCGCGATCATAGCGGCGGACCAAATCCTCAAACGCCAGGCGATCGCCCGACTGGGCCTTACGGACGAGTGCCTGCTCTTCGTCGAGCTTCACTGCCGCTGCCTGGCGCGCATCTCGGTCGAGTGCGACGCTCATCCCCATCGTGTCCGCCGTTCGGCTGGACGTGGCCCTCTCGTCCGCGCAAACTGACTCAGCTTCCAGCCTTTCTCCGGGCCCTACCGAAGTAGACGGTCCGCAAGCCCCTTGGTTAGCCCCCGATGAGGCCATTTTGGCACTCTCGGAGCTGTGGTCCAAGCAGGGGTCGGGGGTAGGGTTAAAGGCGGGTCCACTCCCTTGGCATTGGCCGGACGGGTTCGTCATGGGTCAACCGCACCAGTTTTGCGCCGATTGAAGACCTCCGCAATTGGATTACGTTTGCGGCCATGGGGTTCTTTCGGACAAATTGGCTGGTCAAACCCGGGTGCTCGTTCAACCTATCTGAGGTGGAGGTAGGTGCCGAGGCGGATCAGGCCATAGACGGCCACGCAGACTATGAAATTGACGCCCATGCCGAGGTCGATGTCTGATCCATGGTGGCGCAGCACATCAGGGAGGTGGGGCACCAGCGAAAAGTAGTAGATCACCTGCCCAAGGAGGATCGCGACCAAGTATTCCAGCCATCGCCGGGGAGTCGCTCCCAGAAATTGGCGCCCCATGTCTCTCACCCCATCCCGCGCAGGTTTGGGGAATTCCGTCTTGCTCGCCCCGCGGCAGACGCGTACATCATCAATTGTGCCTGATGAACTTCCCTTTTGTCCCTGTGAGCGAGTTATAGACGGTTTCAAGGAAGGCGTCGGCCGCCTGAATCTTTTCGGCCAAAGGAGCGAATTCATCGTCCACAATCACGATGCCGTCTTCGCCCGCCGACGCAGCGATATTGCCGCCCTGGCCCTCGAGCATGTAAATGTTTCGGGAAACGTTGGTGACTTTGCTCTCGACCTTGGAGAAGTCCTGCTGGGGTTGCGCGACGAGCACAGCGGGCAAAAGCAGGCAAACCATCAGCACAAGTTTGCGCATCGGCCATTCCCCTCCCTCAAAGTGCCGGGGATTCTATCACTGAAACGGTCGAAGTCGCGCCGCGAGATCGTGCTACAGTCGAGCCCGAGGAGGCCATCGGTGCGAGTAGGAATGCGCCTGTTGGGGTATGTTTTGGCGCCGGGATTGGTTTGGTTCCTAGCGCCTTGGCGCGGACCACAAACGCCCGAAGAAGTTGCCGCGGGACTTCAGGTCAAGGAAAGCGATTACGTTGTACGCAATTTTCACTTCCAGTCCGGGGAAACGATGTCCGCGCTGAAGCTGCACTACAGAACCCTGGGCACACCGCAGAGAGATGGCAGGGGGCACACCACCAATGCCGTTCTGATTCTGCATGGCACGGGAGGAAGCGGGCAAGGTTTTCTTCGCCCGATTTTCGCGGGCGTGCTGTTCGGGCCGGGCGCGATTTTGGACGCCAGCCGCTATTTCCTTATCCTCCCCGATGCGATCGGGCACGGAAAATCGAGCAAGCCGAGCGACGGAATGCACGCGCATTTTCCCGAGTACGATTACGACGACATGGTCGAGGCCGATCGGGAGCTCGTTCAGAAAGGATTAGGCGTGGACCATCTGCGGCTGGTGATGGGGACGTCGATGGGATGCATGCACTCCTGGGTGTGGGCGGAACGGTATCCGGACGACATGGACGCGCTGATGCCGCTCGCGTGTCTACCGGTGGAAATTGCGGGACGGAACCGGATGTGGAGAAAACTCTTGATCGACGGAATCCGGGGCGATCCGGAATGGAAAGGCGGCGAGTACACGCGTGAACCGCGCGCGGCGCTCGAACTCGCGAGCGCCATGCTTTTGATCGCCGACAGCGCGCCGATGCCCATGCAAAAGAGCGCGCCCACCCGCGATGCGGCAGACAAATACGTGGAAGACTACATGGCCCGAGCTGAAAGGACGCTGGACGCCAACGACCTTCTCTACGCGGTCAACGCATCGCGCAATTACGATCCGTCGCCGGGGCTTGATGAGATCACAATCCCGGTGATGTGGGTCAACTCGGCGGACGATTTCATCAATCCGCCCGAGTTGGGGATTGCCGAGCGCGAAGCGAAGCGGCTGAAGAACGGACGTTTTGTGCTGCTGCCCGCGTCGGAGGGGACCTACGGACACGGCACGCATACCCATGCCGCAGCCTGGCAGCAGTACCTGAGGGAACTTCTCGACGAATCGGCTCACTAAGGAAGCTGGGCTTCGCGGCAGGATCTCGCCGGAATGATCGTTACCCTGAGCACCCCGGTGCAGTACCTCAAAGGCGTGGGACCCCAGCGGGCGGCCCTGCTCGAGGAGCGCGGCATCGCCTCGGTCGCCGATCTGCTGGCCTACTTGCCTTTTCGATACGAGGACCGCATCCGCTTCACGCCGATTGCCGAAATCGTTCCGGGGCAATTCCACACCGTGCTGGCCGAGGTGGGCACCGGGGGTGGGAGCACGGTCCGGTTCGCGAGAGGACGAGCGCCGGTTTTTCATGTGACGGTTCGAGACAAATCGGGCTCTCTCCACGCGCGGTTCTTTCATGGCGCCTATCTGGAAGGCAGGCTCAAGCAAGGACAGCGGCTCGTCCTGTACGGACGGGCAGAAGTCGACCCCTACCGGCCGGGGCGCCTGGAAATGGTGAATCCCGAGATCGAGCTCATGAGCGGGGAGGCGCCCTCGGATTCGACCGAAGTGGGCCGCATCGTTCCCGTGTACGAGGCGATCGGCCCGATGCGTTCGCGGATGCTGCGGCGGATCATTTACGCTGCGCTTTCGAATTTTGACGGCCAGCTGCCTGATCCGCTGCCGGAAGAAATTCGCAAAAGCTTCCGTTTTCCGACGCGGCGCGAGGCCTTGATGTACGCGCATTTCCCGCCGAAACAAGAAAGCCTCGCTCTGCTGAACAGTTTTCGCAGCCCGGCGCAGGTACGGCTGATCTTTGAGGAGTTTTTCTATTACCAGCTGGCGCTCGCGATGCGGCGCAAGCGAGAGCAGCGCGCGCCGGGTATCGCCCTGCGGGTCCGTGAGCCGATGATTCGCGACGCGCTCAAGCGGATTCTGCCCTTCAAACCAACCGAGGCACAGAAACGCGTGCTCGCCGAAATCGCCGCGGACTTGGAAAAGCCCCATCCCATGCACCGGCTGCTGGAAGGCGACGTGGGGAGCGGGAAAACCATTGTGGCGTTTGAAGCGGCCACCATCGTGATCGAAAACGGCTACCAGGTGGCGCTGATGGCCCCGACGGAGATTCTGGCGGTGCAGCACTTTTTGTCGGCGCGGCACGTATTCGACCGGGCGCGATATCAGGTGGATTTGCTGGTGAGCGGGCAAAAGCGGGCGGAACGCGAAGCCATACTCGCACGGATCTCCCTGGGCCAGACCCAGATTCTGGTGGGAACGCACGCCTTGATCGAACAAAAGGTGAACTTCGAGCGGCTGGGACTGGTGATCATCGATGAGCAGCACCGGTTCGGCGTGCTGGAGCGGAAACGGCTGATCGAAAAGGGCGCATCGCCGCATGTGCTGGTGATGACCGCAACGCCGATTCCCCGCACGCTGGCGCTGACGCTGTACGGTGATCTCGATCTGTCGGTGATCGACCAGATGCCTCCCGGACGCACCCCCGTAGTCACGCGCTGGGCGCTCGATACCGAGTTGGCCGGCGTGTGGGAATTCCTGCGGCGCGAAGTCGCGCGCGGCCGGCAAGCGTTTGTGCTCTATCCGGTGATCGAGGAGTCCCGGCAGGAGCTCAAGGCAGCGACAGCCGAATACGAGCGGCTGGCCAAAAGCGTGTTTCCCCAAATGCGCGTGGGGCTGCTGCACGGCCGGCTGAAGAACGACGAAAAGGATGCCGTGATGGAGCAGTTCCGCCGGGGCCAGTTACAAGTGCTGGTGGCGACGACGGTGGTTGAAGTCGGCCTGGACGTGCCGAACGCAACGGTCATGGTGATTGAGCACGCCGATCGGTTCGGACTGGCGCAGCTCCACCAGCTGCGCGGACGGATCGGGCGCGGCTCAGAGAAGTCCTACTGTATCCTGGTGGCGCCCAAGGCGATCCAAGGAGAAGCCCGTGAGCGCATCGAAACCATGGTCGAGACCTCGGACGGATTCAAGATTGCGGAGCGCGATTTGAAGCAGCGCGGCCCCGGAGAGTTCTTCGGCACGCGGCAACACGGCGACGCCGCGTTTTCCTTTGCTCAGCCGCTGCGCGATCACGAACTGCTCGAACTGGCGCGCCGGGAAGCATTCCGCCTGGCGGAGAATCCCGGACGGGCGGAGGAAGTGGTGGCGCAGCTCGAAGCAGCCAGCCCAACCTGGCAGAAGAGATATCAGCTGGCGTCGGTCGGATAGCCGATTCGGAGGCAGGGCCCAGCATGCGAGTCATCGCGGGAAAATTTCGCAGCCGGCGACTGAAAGGACCGGGCACGCTCAGGCTGCGGCCGACGAGCGACCGGCTGAGGGAAACACTTTTCAATATTCTCGGGCCCGCGGTCGAGGATTCGCTCTTCGTGGATCTCTATGCGGGGACTGGAGCGGTCGGCATGGAAGCCCTCAGCCGGGGAGCACGCGAAGTCTTTCTGATCGAATCCAATCCCAAGGCGGCAAGGCTGATTCGAGACAATTTAGCGGCGCTCGGGATTTTCTCGGGAGCGCAACTAATCGAGGCGGACGCGCTCATGGGGCTCCGGAAACTCTCCGATCGTCGCCTCATGGCCGATTTTGTCTTTCTCGATCCACCCTACGAGCGGACCGAAGAACATCTTCGCGCACTCGGATTTCTCGATGCTTCGCATCTGATTGCACCGCGGGGCGTTGTGATCGTGGAACACCGGAGCGGGACGGAGTTGCCTGCACAACTCGGCCGGCTGGAAATGACGCGGCAAATCGAACAGGGTGATGCCACACTAAGTTTTTATCGTGTTGCAGCAGCCGCGTAACCTCGATCGAGCATCCCACCGAGGTATAATAAGCGCCCCCATGCAGCCCCCTCTCAAGGCCGGGAGCAACCTGCGCCAAGACCGGCTGGTTCGACCGTCTCCCTACGCACGATTGCCGCGGCTCGATCTGGAAATCGATTGGGAAAACCGCGGCCGGGAGTTTCCCGGCAGCCTGGCGAGCCTCTTCCGTAGGCCGCGCGCGCCCAAAGACTGGGAGACGGCCAGAAATCGGATTTTGAGGGTGAAGTGGATCGAGGGACGTCTGCCGTTCCGCGCATGCACGCTGTCGAGCCTGGGGCACGTCGGGCTGGTTTGGCTGCTGACCCTGCCGATTTGGGGCTTCCTGCCCGCGAGTACGCCGAACCTCGCTCCTGTCCAAATCTCGCTCGCCTGGTACAGCGAGCTCCAGGATTTGCCGCCGATTTCGCTGCCGGCGCGCACGCCTCAGCCGGTCGCTCAACCGGAAAACCAGCGCCAATTTCATCCGCGGCAGACCATCCTTTCGATTCCGGTGCGCGTGACACACCCGCGCCAGACGCTCATTCGGCCCGATGCGCCAATGACGCCGCCGAAAATCGTTCCGCCCTTGCCGAACATCGTCGAATGGAAGGCTGCCCAGCCGCAACTCGAGAAACCCAGGTTCCAGCTGTCGGCTACCGAGTCGGCGCCAACGATTCACGAGCGAACCATCGAGAACGTGGCAGCGCCGGAAGTGGCGAACAACGAGAAGAATCCCGGGCCGATGAACATCGCGCCGAGAACCGTGGCACTGGCGCGGCCGAAAATACCGCTGAGCGCCATGTCCGCGCCCAAAGCCAGGCAGGTCGAGGCGGCTGGGGAAACCGCTGCACCCGAAGTTGGAGCGGGCGATTCCGCGACAGGCAACCTGATCGCACTTTCGGCGACACCGGGGCCGCCGGCTCCCGTCGCGAGCGTTCCGGAAGGGAATTTGGCCGCACGCATCTCGATGGGAACCAGCCCGGGCGAGCAGGCGTCCCGAGAAGCTGGTGGCGCGACGACGGGCGGGCTCGCCGGAACGAGTTCGTTGCCCGCGGCGGTGAGCATCAGTCGAAGCCCTGAGCCGCACGCCACGACGGGCGGCGTTGCGGCCGGACGGGCCGGCGGGCTCAATCTGGCTCCTCGAGAAACGTATCCGCCGGCCGGCGGCCCCCGCCGCGGCCCAATGGACTTAAGCCGACTGGCTCCGGGTCTCCCGCCGGAGAAAATCCTTTCCGGCAGTGAGATCTACACCATGCACATAAATCTGCCAAACGTCACCAGCGCAACCGGCAGCTGGATCTTGAATTTCACCGAGCTTGACGAGGACCCCCAACCGGGCTACCGGCCCAAGCAACGGCTGGCAGATCCTGTTCCGGTGCATGTCACCGACCCCAAGTATCCACAAGAAGCGATCAAGGGCCACGTGCACGGTGAAGTGGTGCTGTACGCCATCATTCGGAAGAATGGTTCGGTCGACAGCATTCAAATCGTGCACGACCTCGACCCCGAGCTCGACCAAAATGCGATCAACGCGCTTGAAAAGTGGACGTTCGAGCCGGCGAGGCGAGCGGGTGTGCCGGTCGATGTCGAAGCGGTGATCCACGTCCCGTTCAGCTACACCGACCCGCGGGAATATCCGTCAACGCCGTAGCGTGGCCGTGCCCGTTCCGACCGACAGGACCTCGATCAGGCGGGCAATGTCTTCCGACGTGTTGTAGATGTGGGGTGAGATGCGCAGCGCATTCTGGCGCAGGCTCACCGACACTTGTTGATCGCGCAGCCGCTCATAAAGCCCAGGCGTGTCTTTCTGCTCGCGCGCGGAAAGGCAAATGTACGGGCCGCGGCGCTCGCGTTCCTCGGGCGAAACGAGCACGCAGTTGGTGCGTGGCAGCGCCTCGATCATTTCGGCGACCAGCGCGTCGATATGGCGCTCGACCGCGTCGACGCCAATGCGCAACACGAGATCGAGCGAAGAGTCAAACGCTGCAAGATTGGTGAAATTTGCAGTTTCAGCGGAATCCCAGCGGCGCGCTCCTGGGACCGCACGGAAGGTACTCGGCAGTGCGTGGAACTCGCGCGCCCCTTCCAGTGCCATGAAATAGACGGCGCCCAGAGGCAGGCGTTCGATCCATTCGTCTGAGATCCAGAAAAAGCCGGAACCATACGGACCGAGTAGCCACTTGTAGCCGCTCGCAACCGCCATCGAAGCGCCCAAATCGCGCATGTCGAGCGGCATCGCCCCCACGCACTGCGAGAGATCCAGAATGAGCGCGGCACCGATTTTCTGGCAGGCGCGGGCGATGCGGGCTGCCTCCAAGCGAACGCCGTTGTCAAAGCGGACCAAGCTGGCGGAAATGGCGCGCGTCTGGGGACCCATACACTCGATGTAATCGTCGGCGGAGAGGAATCGGCCGCGGGACTGGACGACGCGAACGTGCAATCGACCGGCCTGTTCATAGCGCAGCCAAGTCGAGCGGTGTGCGGGAAATTCTCCCTGGCCAACCAGAACCTCATCGCCCGGCTTCCAGTCGATACCGGCCGCGATTGCGGCCAGGCCGGAGCTGGCGCCCGTGGTGACGGCGATCTCGTCGGAGCGGCCCCCAATCAGGCGCGCAACTTTCTCGCGAATTCGGTTGGGCAGATCGAAGTAGGCGCTATCGGGCAGCCGGTAGGGATGCTTCTTCCATTCGAGCGCGGCCTCGGCCTGGCGCGCGGCCGCAAGCGGCAGGGGGCCTTGAAGTGCCGCGTTCAAGTAAGCGATGCCCTCGAAGTCGGCAAACTCGCTGCGGTAATTCGTGGTTCGATCTAGAGTTTCGGTAGTCATGGTGCGATTCTATGCGCCGGGGGCGCCCGGAGGAAAGCAAGCGGTCGGACGCGGACGAGACAATTTGGACCAAATGGTGAATCTAGAAATGACTGCGGAGTTCCCGAAACGTCGACAGGATGAGCAGTTTCCCCGTTCCGCTTTCCAGTTCTGATTTTTCCAGTTCCCAGGTTGCCGAATGCGGAATGAAAACTGCGTTGAGACCGGATTGGAGGGCGGGGTTGATGTCACTGTGCGGGCTGTTGCCGACCATCCAGCCGTGTGTCTTGACAATCTTGAACTGCTCAATCACGCGAACATAGGTGTGGGCGTCCTTTTCGAGCACGATCTCGATGGCTTCGAAGTAGGGCTGCAGGCCGGAACGTTCGACCTTGGCCGCCTGCTCGGCCGGCTCGCCCTTGCTGAGCAGGATCAAGCGGTGGCGTTTGGCCAGATAGACGAGGGTCTCGGGAACGCCTTCGAGCACGTGCGGCGGCGTGTTCTCCAGCTCGGCCGCGACGTGTTCGATTTCCTTGATGACCTCGCGGCGCGCCATGTTTCCTGCCAGTTTTAGGTAGGTGTCTTCGAGCGAACGGCGAAAGCTGCGCACACCGTAACCGTGGTGGCGGATGTTGCGGCGCTCGGTCTCGTTCAGGATATGACGAATGTATTCGCGCGTGTAGCCGAGATGCTCCAGCTTGGTAATGAAGTCATCGATCGCCTGCTCGAAGAAAATATTGTTTTCCCAGAGCGTATCGTCGGCATCGATGAGCAAAGTATGGCGCGCCATCAGAAATACCCAGACCAGAATCTTGCGCCAGAGGGAAAGGGAAGAGAAGTGGATTCTTAGGCGCTGTGTCAGGCAGGAGCCGGGAGGAACTCGTAGCGCTCGATCCGAGCAGCGACGCCCCTGCGGCTGTTGTGTGCTTCGACCCGCAGGACGCGTCCATAGCAGCGGATGTGGACGTCGCCGGCCAGCGTGATCTGCTGCGGAAGCGTGAGGACAAACTCGATCGAACTGCCGGTCTCGACCGAGGCTTCGATCATGAAGTACAGGCCGCGAAAGCTGACGTCGCGGGTCTCAGCGGACTTTTCAGTGACGCCGTTCTCGGCCGTGAGGCGGACCCTCAGGGGAAGCATCATCGAAAAACGTCGCGCCGCGCGGCGCTCCACACCGTCTTCCATGAGCCCTCCCTGCAAGTGTCCTCAAGCTATCATCGCCCGCTGGGCCGCGCAATGACTTTTCCGTCAATGGACAGGAAGTGGCCCGCCGGTCTTCCGAGAGCCAAGTTTGACCGGCGGGCGGACTGCCCGGTACGATTAACTTGAATGGAGTCCTCCAGCATCCCCATGGACCGTCGAAGTCATCCTCGCGCGCCCCTTCGGCGGCCAACCCGGCTGCGTTGGCAGGGAGCTTTGGGCATGCGGCTGGAACTAACCGAAAGTGTGGATCTGTCGCGCGACGGCCTGCTCATTCACCGCCAGAAGCCCTGCGAACTCCACTCGCGTGTGTGGATCGTCTGGCCGTTTGAGCCCGAGGCGGCCGGCTCAGTTGTCCCGGAAACGCCCGGGCGAATCGCCCGCGTGGTTCCCGACCATGCCGGAGGCTATTGGGTGGGAGTACGGCTCGAACATCCCGTACAGCGTCCGGCCGAACAGGAGCGGCGGCGCGCCGAGCGGGTGCCACTGGCACTGCCGATTTTCCTTCGCCTGGCGGGCACGCCCTGGCCGGAAGAGTCGATGACGCATGATCTGTCGCCCAGGGGCGTGCGGTTTGAGACTCCCCACCTCTACCTGGTCGGCCAGGAAGTCATCGCGCAGATTCCGTGGGGCGACTGGTCGACCAAAGGCCAAATCCACGGGCGCGTGGTGCGAGTCGAGAGCCTCAACAAACCTTCCGGCGCGAGCTCGGCGAACGACGTGGGCAAGGCAGTTGCGATCGAATGGCTCGATCGGAGCCAAGCAGGTGGTTCGGCCAAGTCATGAGGCCGACCTAGTGCCGCCCGCTGCGGCGTTGCGCCCATGGCTGATGTCTTCCACCAAAGTTTTTTCCTCCAAGGGCCGGCGGGCCCTCTCGAAGCGCTGCTTTGGACCGCGCGGAACGCCGCTCCGAGCTTTGTAGCGCTCGTGTGCCATCCCCATCCCCTTTTCGGCGGCAGCATGCACAATAAAGTCGTTTACCGGGCTACCAAAGCTCTTCACCAGCGCGGAGGGGCGGTGTTGCGTTTTAATTTTCGCGGCGTCGGCCGAAGCGGAGGCCAGCACGACGCCGGACAGGGCGAACAAGGCGATGTCCGGGCGGCGCTCGACTATCTCTCGACCGCCTTTCCCGGAAAACGGATCCTTCTCGCCGGATTCAGTTTCGGATCCTGGGTCGGCCTGCGGGTGGGATGCGAGGACAGCCGCGTTCGGCGACTCCTTGCGCTAGGTCTCCCTGTCAACAACGTGGATGCCTCCTATCTGCGCAGCTGCGCCAAGCCGAAGCTTTTCATCCAGGGTGGAAACGACCAGTTCGGCTCGCGGGAGAAGCTCGAAGCGCTCTTCGGGACCCTGCCCAAACCGAAGTACCTGGTCTTCATTGATGGCGCCGACCATTTTTTCGCTGGCCAGCTGGACGAGGTTGGACGGGCGATTCGCGAATGGGTGGATCGATGGGAATGAGGCTTATCCCTGCTGCTGTGGTTCAAACAGCTTCCGGAATTGATCCCGCGGGGTGGGTTCGATTGGGACTAATTCCAGATTCGCGCGCGCGTGTTTGATCTGGCTCATTCCCACCAGTGCCGTGGTGACGCCCGGAGCCGAGCGCGCAAACTGCAGGGCCTGCGCCGAATTGCTTTCTAGCCCCAGCACCTGGCCGATGTAGCTGGGGAGTTTTCCGACCAGCGCCCCCTCCAGCAGCGGTGCGCTGGTGATCAGCGTGATTCCCAGTCGTTGGACGGCCTCGACGACTGCCATCGTTTTGCCTCCTACGGTTTGATTCAGCTTCAGCAGGGCTTCGGGCATGGCCAGGTTCAAGGGCAACTGCACGAAGCGGAAGCGATGATCGGGGCCGCCGGCTTGGCGCGCGATCTCCTCGATCGCGGCGAGAGAAAGATACCCCTGTGCCGTGGGATCTTCCCGGAAGCCGTTCCAGGTGGCCAAGCCGTACGCGCCGATTTTGCCCTCGCCCGCGGCCGACTCGAGGAACGCGAATGCCCGAGCGATTCGCCGGCGAAACTCGTCGGCCGAGACTTCGCCGAGCTGCGTTTCCGGATTGTGCAGGTAGAAGACGTCAATAGACTCAACCCCCAGATTGGCCAAACTGCGCTCCAGTTGATCGGCGAGATAGCCAGGAGCCAGGCAATGGCAGCCTGCCGCGACGTCCTCGGGATGAAAGATTCCGCGGTCCACAAATTCCCGCGAGAAGTACGCTTCCGGGTTGTCCGGCATCGCGCCATCGGGCGTGAGGAAACCGGCTTTCGTGCACAGCACAAGTTCGTCGCGACCAAACCCGCCGGCGGCCAGCAACCGGAGCGCTCGTCCGACGGAGCGCTCACTGCGCTGGAAGCGGTAATTGATTGCCGAATCGACCAGATTGATTCCGCCCTCGATGGCAGCGACGATGGCTTCGGTGTAGGCCCGGTCGGTTGACTCATCGGGCTCGCCGAGATAGGTACCAATGCCGATCGACGAGACCTGGAGCCCGCCCGCTTTGCGGAAGTGCCCCGCGGCCGCGCGCCCCTGGAAACGTGTTTGGTAGCGCAAAGTGCCCTCGGCCGTGGCACGACCCGGCAGGTGATGGCTGGCGGCTGGGGGACTTGGCTTCAGGTCGCGTCTCCCTTCGAGGCGGGCGAAAATCGGCGCAGTACAGTAACCATCAGGAGGCGTGTGCGGCGACTTTCCCCACCGTCTCGCCCGCTTCCATTGCGGCGGAGCCGAGGAGCCGGTTGGCTTCCGCATGGATCTTGGGCAAATGGCGCGCGAAGGCTATCGCCGCGACAATAGAAATAACCCCTCCCAGGGCGACGGTTGTTGGCGCGCCAATGCGGTCTGCCGCCGCGCCCGCTAGAATCGCGCCCACTGGGGACATCCCCATGAACATCATGGAGTAGACGGCCATGGTCCGGCCGCGCAATCGGTCGGGAACCATGGATTGCACAAGTGTATTAGTCGAGCCCATCTGTGTCATCAGGGAGAAGCCGACGGGAACCAACAGCAACACGGAAAGCGCGTACCAGTGCGAAAAGGAAAATAGGATCAAAAACGCCCCGAACGAAGCGCACGCCTTCCACACCCATTTACCCAGCCCTTCGACCCGCGTGCGGGAGGCGAGCGCCAAGGCACCGGCCAGCGCGCCGATTCCGGCGGCACTGCCGAGCACCCCTAGGGTGGTGGCGTCGCCATGCAGCACGTTTTTTGCGAACACCGGCATCAGCACCGTGTAGGGCATCCCCACCAGGCTCACCAGCCCCAAAATCATAAGCAGAGAGCGAATGGGCGCGGTTCGCCGCACGAACCGAAAACCCTCGGCGATATGATCGAAAGCAGACTTGATCGCGCGCTCGGCTTGGCGCGGAGGAATTTTCATCAAGAACAGGCCCACGATGACGGCGATGTAACTCACCGCATTGGCAAAAAAGCACCAGCCCTCGCCGATGCTGGCCACCAGAATCCCCGCAATGCCCGGTCCGATGATGCGAGCGCTGTTGAAAATCGACGAATTCAGAGCGATCGCGTTCATCAAATCCTCCCGCCCCACCATCTCAACCAAGAAGGATTGGCGCGCGGGAATATCAAACGCGTTCACCACGCCCAGCAGCGCCGCGAGCAAGACGATCTCCCACACGGTGATGCGTTTCGTAAGAGTCAGAGCGGCGAGGATGAAGGCAAGGACCATCGAGGAGGTCTGCGTAATGATCACGATCGAGCGGCGATTCCAGCGGTCCGCCACCATTCCTGCCAAGGGAGCCAGCGGAAATACGGGAATCTGCCCGGCAAACGAGACGGTACCGAGCAAGAGCGAAGATCCGGTCAGGCGATAGACGAGCCAGGATTGGGCAACGTTCTGCATCCAGGTGCCGATCAGCGAAATCAGCTGGCCGCTAAAAAAGAGCTGGAAATTGCGGTGCCGCAGCGAGCGAACCGTCTCACGAAAGCGCGAGCGCTCCGGTGTCGGAGAGCCGCGGGCGGGCCTGGTTATGTCGGTCGGTGGCATGCAACGTCTATTCTACGATGCCGGAAAAGCAGTGCCGCCAAGCATTGTGCCAGAGGTTGCCTCAGGATGTCGCCGGCGCGGGACTGGAGGCGTCCGGCGGGCCTAGCACGCGTCGGCAGGCTCCTAGGATGCGGCGATAGGGCCAGTCGGCCGCGCGGAAAAGAATTTCGCCCTCGCGCGGAATTCCGTAAAACCAGCGCGCCAGCAGGGAAAGATGCTCGGCTAATTCCGGCGGCGCCTCGGCGAGGCCGTAGTGTCTCCGCCAGTCGACGCCTTCTGGTTCGCCAGCCGGTGGTCCCAGCGGCTCTAGGGCCTGACGCAGAATTGCTTCGACCGAGCGAGGCTGGCTTACGAGCTCGCCAAAGTCGAGAAACAGCGGTTCGGCGAACCGCCCGGCACGCACCGGGAACAGAGCGACGGTTTTCTCTTCGGCGGCGCGCTCGACGATCACCGCATCGAGCTCCTCGATTCGTCTGGCCAGAGGGGGCAGGCCCCGCAGCGCCGCCGACACTTTTTCGAGCCTCTTGTGTAGCGCCGCGGCCCGCTCGTAGTCGAGCGCTCCGCTGGCTGCCTCGCGCTCCCGTTCGATGCGGCTGGTGAGAGCCCGACCGCACGTTGCCAGCGTCTCGACGACACTGGAAATCTCGGCGTCGTATTCCCGATCCGTGCAACCCGCAAAGCAAGGGGCCAGACACATTTTCATTTCCGAATAAATGCAGCCGGGAAAGCTTGGATCCCGGCGAATCCGAATCTGGCACCGGCGAGTCTTGAACAGGTCGAGGAAAGCGCTCGAGAAGGCTTCGGCGGCGCGACGGGAGGGAAATGGCCCGAAGTAAAATCCTCCGTCCGCGCGAATCTGCCGTGTGACATAGCAGCGCGGGTAGTCGTTCCGCAAGTTCACTTTCAGGACCGCGGGCGTGCGCAAGCGCAGCAGGTCTCGATAACGCTCCGGGGCATGCTGTTTCGCCTGCTGGTAGAAGCTCAAGGTCTGCTCGAGCTTCGAGCCGATGATGCGATAACGGATTTGCGCCGCAAGGTCGCGCAGGTTCAAGCGCTGGGAGCCCGGCTCGGGAGTGCGCAGCAGGCGCTCGGCGGCGCGGCGCAAGTCGGCCGTGCGCAAAATATGAGGCTGCGCCCCACCGGAGTGCAGTTCTATAAGCAAGACTCCCGGGCGCGGCGGTAGCGAGGCGAAGAACTCCTCTTCGCGCGAAAGATCGAACCTCTGGCCCGAATCAAGCGCAAGCATGAGTTGAGAATACCAGCACTGCGCCGCCCGTTAGCGCAGCAAGGCGGAAGACTAGGCGGGCTGCCGGATCGCGGTTTCGCGCAAGGTCCGGCGCTTCAACCTCCAGGCGCGAAGCAGAGGCAGCGGCCAAATCGAGCGCCATCCTCCCACGATCGCCCCTTTCCACGTCAGCCGGTAGCACTGGTCGCGACCGTCCAGATACATGTAACCCCGCGACTGCTGATAGGGGCCGTAGCGCTCCAGACGCCTCTGCCACTCGGTAACTTCTTGACCGCGAGGTGGCACGAATGGATGCCCACGACCGACCGTCTGTTTGACCAGCATTCGGTGCAGGCGATACAAGGTGAAAACATCACGAACTTGGGGAAACCTGAAAACGTGGCAGTTCGGAGTGGGGAACAGCACCGCATGCAGCGCCTTGGTGTTGGTATCGACCTGGATGCCGTCGGACCACTGCGTGATGAATTCGATATATCCTCGCGAGTTCCCGTTCGAGGCGACGTAGGAAATCGTAGCCCACTCGCGCGTGTGGGGATTGCTGAGAAGGGCCACGAAGGGCCCGGTTCCACCGGCGCCAACATCCCAATTCAGATAATTCACCAGGTCGAAGCCCCAAACCTCGATCGAATCGATGCGCTCCTCGATGAATTGCTGGGCGGCTGGAGGCAGATTCCAAAACTCGACGACGCGGGGAACGATTCTCCTGCGGTACCGGAACCGCCACTTCAATGCCAGCGGCATAAGAACCAGCAAGATCCCGTAAAACAGCACCACAAATAGCAGCGCCAAATAGAGGAAGGATTTCATGATGCATACTTTTATGCCGGCGCGGCTGCTGGTTTCTCACGCCTCTCCCGTCTGAATTTCAATATGATTTCAGCAGCCACGATGCGATCACCAGGCGCTGAATCTCGCTCGTCCCTTCATAGATTTCCGTGATCCGCGCGTCGCGATAGGCGCGCTCGACCGGATACTCGCGGCTATAACCATTGCCGCCATGGATTTGAATGCCTCGATGCGCCACGCGCGTGGCCATTTCACTGGCGAACAGTTTCGCGATCGAGGCTTCCATCGAAAAGCGCCCGCCGGAATCCTGCTTCCACGCGGCGCGCCTGGCCAGCAGCCGGGCGGCATCGATCTCGGTGGCCATGTCGGCGAGCATGAACTGAATTGCCTGAAACTCCGCGATGGGATGTCCGAAGGCCTGCCGGTGGCGTGCGTAGGAAACCGACGCTTCGAAGGCGCCTTGAGCGATTCCGATGGCTTGCGAGGCGATGCCGATTCTCCCGCCGTCGAGCGTCGCCAGCGCGATTCTGTAGCCCTCCCCCTCATTGCCGATCCGGTTCGCAACCGGCACTTCCACGTCGGTGAAAACCAGCTCAGTACAGGCGGTCGCATGAATTCCCAGCTTTTTTTCTTCGCGTCCTACGGCGAAGCCTCGCGTGCCTTTCTCAATCACGAAAGCCGTGATGCCCTTCTCACCCTTTTCGGGCTGCGTATTGACGAAGATAATCCCTGCGTCGGCGGCGCCGCCATTGGTGATCCAGGCCTTGGTGCCGTTGACCAGGTAGACATCGCCTTTCCGTACCGCCCGGGTCTGAAGGGCCGCCGCATTCGATCCGGCGTGCGGTTCGGTTAGCCCATAACAGCCAATCTTTTCTCCCCGTGCGAAAGGCACCAGGAACTTGCTCTTCTGTGCTTCGGTCCCGAACTGGGCGAGCGCGCCGCAATAGAGCGAGTTCTGGACCGAGAGAATCACGCTGGTCGAGGCACAGACCCGGGCAATCTCCTCGAGCACAATTGTGTAGCAGATATGGTCCATTCCGGCCCCGCCGTGGCTTTCCGGCACGGCAATCCCAGTGAGGCCTAGTTCGCCCGCCTTGCGGACGATTTCCCGAGGGAACCGGCCGGTCTCATCCAGTTCCTTGGCGATCGGCTTCACTTCGGCTTCGGCGAACTCCCGCACGCTTCGCTCCAGAAGCTTTTGCTCTTCGGTCAGTTCGAGGTTCAAGCAGTTGTCCTCCGTCTCGCCCTGGCTCCAGGAGGAGACCGACAAATTGTAGCGCCCCCGGCGCGGCTACCCAAGTGAACAGACTGCTGCGACCGGGCCGCCAGTAGCACGGACAGCAGATGCACGGGCAGGCGTTTTCCCACCGGGCGTGTCGAAGTGGTATCGCGCTATACTGTTTTGCGAAAGGAGAATCGAGCGTGGAACCCCGTTTAAATCCTTTCCAATTCTCGCCAAAAGGGTACCAGGCGATGTCCAATCTTCAGCAGTTTGTTGATTCGTGCGGCTTGGAACGTCTTCTGCTGGAACTCGTCAAAATGCGAGCCTCGCAGATCAACGGCTGCGCCTACTGCCTGGATATGCACAGCAAGGACGCTCGCGCGCTCGGCGAAACCGAGCAGCGCTTGTACCTGCTCAACGCCTGGCGCGAATCCGCGCAGTACACCGAGCGGGAGCGAGCCGCGCTAGAATGGACTGAGGCGGTCACTCTGGTCGCCGACTCCGGCGTCGAAGACGAGGTTTACGAGCGCGTGAAGAGGGCATTTCACACCCGTGGAACTCGCCAATCTCACCCTTGCTATCGTCGCGATCAACGGCTGGAACCGGCTGAGCATCGCGTTTCGGGCCGTGCCTGGCACCTACCAGTCGTCATTGCAGCCCCTCAAGGCAGGAGCCTGAGCGCGTCCCGTTGGCCGGAAAGCACCTCCAGTCCCGTTCTGCTGCGATTTGCGGCATCCAGGGTAAATCCTTATAATCGGCCTGTGGGCCAATTGCGCGCCGCGCTCGGAAGCCGAGCGCCTCGCGCAGCCGCAAGAATTCCATGACCGATCTGGCTTCCAAGATCAAGAAGAAGCTCCAGGACGAGATCGCCGCACTCGAGCACGAGCTGCACAGGGAGCTCCCCAAGGAGATCAAGGTAGCGCGGTCTCATGGCGACCTCTCCGAGAACGCTGAGTACAAGTACGCCAAGGAGCGGCAGGGCTATGTCGCGGCCCGCCTCGGCCAACTTCACCGGCGGATGGCCGATCTTTCCCTGCTGAATCTGAATAACCTCCCGAAAGACCGCGCTGCTTACGGTTCGAAGCTTGTGGTCCTGGACGTTGCCAAAGACGCTCGAATCGAGTACAAGCTGGTTACGGTCGAAGAGGCCGATGCCACCAAAGGGCTGATTTCGACCACTTCCCCAATCGGCCGCGCGCTGCTCGGGAAAAAGGTGGGCGATGAAGTCCGAGTAGCCACCCCGGCCGGCGTCAAGGAGTACGAAGTCGTCGAACTGACCACGATCTATGAAGACGACTAGCGAGACGGCACTCGCTCGATGTTAACGCGGACCATGGGCCGCTACCTTTCTCGGCCGGTGGACGGTATAGCCGTCCTGCTGGCGCCCACCGGTATCCCTCCCAACGTCATCACTTGGTGCGCTCTGGTTGCAAATCTCTGGGCTGGGATGTTCTTTGCCGCCGGGCGTTTTCGCGCAGCCGGCGGAATGATGATGCTGGCCGGGTTGTGCGACTTGGTCGACGGTCCCGTGGCGCGCCGCCAGAACCGCGTATCTCTGTTCGGCGAATTCCTCGATTCGATTCTCGACCGTTACTCGGACTTGATTCTGTTCCTCGGCCTGCTAGTTTACTTCGCACAAGTGAACCGCTTTACCTACGCGGTGCTTGCGGGCGCCTCCATGGCCGGCGCCGTCATGGTCGGCTACGCGAAAGCCCGTGCCGAATCGCTGCTGCCTCCCGAGGAAATCGGCTTCTGGGACCGGCCCGAGCGCCTCGTGCTGATGATCATCGGCGCACTCGCCAACCGCATGGACGTTGTGCTGTGGATCTTGGCGATCGGACCCAATATCACGGTCATTCACCGCATCGTGCACACCTGGCAGCGAATGGCGGAGAGCGGAGCCAATCCTCTGCCGCAGCCGAACGGCGAGCAAGCCGCGCCCGACAAGCGCGACGAACAGCGCGTGCTGACGCATTCTGCTGGCCGCGGCGGAATCTGAGCCTGCCTGGCATCCGATGTACGGTGCGTGGACATGGGATGGTGCGTAGAAATCGGCGTCCGCATGGGGAGGAAAGAAAATGGCATTACGCGATGCACTGCTGCCGGAATTTGATCACGAGATGTCGACCACCCGCAGAACTCTCGAGCGTTTCCCGGAAGAGAAAGCCAACTGGAAACCCCACGAAACCTCCATGACCATGGCGCGCCTGGCGGGCCACATCGCCGAGATGCCGGCCTACGCGGTGACTGCGTTCCGGAGCGATTCTTTCGATTTTGCGCCGCCCGGAGGCCGGGCGTTCCAACCGACCGTGCCGACTTCGCGTAAGCAGTTGCTTGAAATCTTCGATAAGAATGTGGCTGAGGCCCGCGCCGCGCTTGCCAAGGCCAGCGACGAGGAGCTCCATAAGACCTGGACGCTGCTGAATGGCGGGAAGACGTTCTTTGCCATGCCCCGCATTCAGGTCCTGCGCAGCATGGTGCTGAATCACATGATTCATCATCGCGGGCAGCTGGCGGTTTATTTGCGGATGAACCAGGTGCCCGTACCTTCGATCTACGGCCCGTCGGGTGACGAAGGCCGGAGTTGACGCTCCCCACGGCTAAGGCCGGGGGATTCTTGCTTCTACCGCCGCTGCTAGGCGGTGGCTCGTCTTGCGCAGCGAGTCTCGGTGTGTCCCGTCGGTTTCGACTTCCCGCTGTTCTTGCCTTCACTTGCATGCCATCGTTTTTTCGCGAAGTTCAGGCGCAGAGCGCGGCCTTTTTCCCATTCGCGCTCTTTCGATCCGGCAGCACCTGTTCTGCGAACAGCCAGCATTGCAGGTCGAAGGAGAGCTGCCCGACCTCGACCACTTGATCGAATTCTTGCAAAGTCTGGCGGCAGCGATTGGACAGCTCGGCAAGGTTTCTGAACGAGCTGCGATCCGATTCGCTTGTTCAGGGAGGCAAAAATGGCGGATCCGGCCAGCTCGAGAGGGAGCCAGCCGGACCCGAGGACGTTCCCCGGGAGCAAAACGTGGGCCGAGAGCTCGGCGACTGGGTTATGCTGCGTTTTCCAGTACCAGCATTCCCGTGGCCGTATTCGAAATGGCCACGTGATAACTGCTGTGAATCCTGGTGACATTGCGGTGCAAAACGCCTCTCATCGCGAGCCACAAGATGAATTCCGCGCCCTGCGCACCTGCCTCGCGGACCAGTTCGTGAATCGAGTAGCGCGCGAGCGCTTCGGGGTCACTCACGATCTTATCAAGGCACATCAGATCGAACTTCTTGTTGATGAAGCCAGCGCGCTCTCCATCGAGCTGGTGAGATAACCCGCCCGTTCCGAGCACCACGACTTTCAAATCCTTGGGATAGGATTCAATGGCGCGCCCGATGGCCTGGCCCAACCGGAAGCAGCGCATCGGGGAAGGCAGTGGATGCTGCACGGTATTGATCTGCACGGGGACCGTTCTGACATTGCTGTAGGAATTGTTCGGCCAGAACAGCGACATGGGCACGGTGAATCCATGGTCCACCAACATCTCCTGACACGTGGTGACGTCGAATTCATCGCCAACCAGCGATTCGATGATGTGCCAGGAGAGCTCTGGGTCTCCCTGAAAAGGAGGGATGGTAGGAATGCCCCATCCTTCATCGGCATTTTTGTATTCGAATGCGGCGCCGATGGCGAAGGTGGGCATCTTGTCCAAAAAGAAATTCAGCCCGTGATCGTTGTAGATGACCACCACAACATCGGGGCGTACTCGGTCGACCCATGCCCGTGCCGGCGGATACGCCGCGAAAAACTCCTTCCAGTAGGGATCGTTGACCAGCTCTTTTTCCCGGGGCACCGCGTTCCCGATCGCGGGGATATGAGAGGTGGTGAGACCGCCAATCACGCGCGCCATGTCAATCTCCCTGCGCTTGGAGCATCTTCTTGAAGTCCTCAACCGGCATGCCCCTCTGCTGGGCACCGACGTCTTGCACGGTGAGCCCGAAAATCCCCGCAAACTTGGCCAGATAATAGATGCAGCCGCCGGCGTGGATCATCGCCAGCACATTGCGCTCTCGAATGGCCTTGCGCTGCTCCTCGTTGAGACCGTATTTCCGGCAGTACGCGTCCTCATCCTTCAAAAATTCTTCGCGATTGCGGGCTTCGTTGAACGAGTAACACATCTTGTTCAGCGCATAGCCTTTCATCGCAGCCTTGCCGTCAAAGATGTAGGTCCCAGGGATCGGCAGTTCGTCATGCGCGCCAACGTTCATGCCCTCGCCCCCTCGGTCGAAATTGCCAGCTTTCCCTGGAGGCCGCCCGGGCGGATCCACATTCCAGGTTGAACTTGCCCGGCAGTCTAGCCAAGCCAGTCGATAGCCTCCGTGACTGGGCTCACCCAATCATGTGACGCAAGTCACCGGGCGGGGAAAGTGCCAGCGCTTGGGGGCCTCAACTGGGGGGTCGCAAGTTGCAGGATTTACCTCGAGCCGCACGGCCGTTTGATCTTCGAGACTGCGTCCTCGAGATCAGAGGAACGAGCGGATCGGGTCTTTGCCGTCCCAGCCGATTGTCGCGGCGTAAAAGCGCCCAAAGGCGGCGTCAAAACCGGCGCCCAGTTCGATGAGCTCGACCATGCCGGGAAGCTCGCTCTCCGCCTCCATGTATGCGACGCGTCCCCCGCTCGGCACACGCGCAAAGAAGGCCACCTGGTAGCCGCGCTTCTTGTACTTTTCTAGGTCGTTGTCGAAATGGGAAGTGGCCAAGCCCCAATGATGAAAGCCGTAGCCGCGCTTGTTGATCGTGTCCCAATAAACCGAGGGCGCATCATTGACTGGCTGAATCAGCTCGATATTCATGTGACCGGCGAAGCTCATCGCCAGCGCGGACTCTGCATGCGAGGGGCCGCCGCGATACTGCGGGTCTCCTCCACTGAAGCGGTCAATCAGGAACCATGGCCCGACCTTCAGATCCTTCACCCAAGTGTCGATGGCCCTGCGAATGTCCTCGACCACATATGCCGTTTGAATGATGCCGTCGCCTGGCTGTCCAAAGATTACAAGGCTCATTGGCCACCTCGCCAAGAAATCCGCCGCGTATTCTACGCCCAATCGTGCCGGTTGCACGCAATACTTGTGCCGCCTATACTCGCCTTCGACGGAATGAGAAAAATGGATCGAGCCACGTCATGAACCGCCGATCGATCCTGGTCTTGATCTTGGCCGGCCTGCTTCGATCCAGTGGGGCAGCTCAAGGGCCCGCCATGGCTCACCACGACCACGCCAAGTTTCGCGATCTTCCACCTCCGCCACGGATCGAGGGCATCGGCGATGCCTATCTGAAAATCACCACCAACTCCGATCTTGCGCAGCAATATTTCAACCAGGGCCTGCGCCTCCTTCATTGCTTCTGGGATTTCGAAGCCTACCGCGCATTCCAGGAAGTCGCACGGCAGGACCCCAATGCCGCCATGGCCTACTGGGGCGAGTTCGAAGCGCTGAAGATGCGCGGTCCGGTGACGGAGGACACGCGCGCCGCGCTCGAAAAAGCCAAATCGCTCATGGACAAGGTCTCCGATCACGAACAGTTTTACATCCGCGCCGCCGAGCACGAAGCAGATCCGACCAAACCCGGCGAACGCGAGGCCTACCGGCACGAGATGGAAACTCTGGTCGACAAGTACCCCGATGACATCGAGGCCCAAGCCTTTTTCGCGCTGGGGATGATGAGCGGCTATGACCAGGACGGTCGCCCCCGGGATGGCGAGATCTACTCGCAGATGATCCTTCGCAATCTTCTGGCGGCTCACCCCAACAGCGCGGCCGCGAATCATTATTGGATTCACGCCATGGAAGATTCTTCACGCCCCGAGGCGGCCCTCCACAGCGCGGAAATCCTCAAGAGCTTGGCGCCCAATTCCGGGCACATGGTCCACATGCCGGGCCACATCTACTGGCGCGTGGGCGATTACGAAAAAGCCCGGCAAGCGTTTCGCGACTCCCTCGAAGTTGATGAAGCCTATATGGCCGCCGAGGGAATCAAGCCTGAGGAAGATTGGAACTACGCCCACAATCTCGCCTATCTGATCGCCGCCTGCGCCGAATCCGGCCGGTACGAAGAAGGTCTACAGTGGGCGCGCAAGCTGCGAGACATTCCCACGCCCGCCCAGATGACCTCCGGCAGCTTCGTCGTGTGGGCCGGAGCGAGCGTCGCGCGCGTTCATTTTCGCTTCGGCGACTGGAAGGCGGTTTCAGGGGACCCTGTCGGATTCGGGATGGATCCCCAATCGGCGAGTATTCCGGCCAAAGCCTATTGGGAGGGCCTCGACACCTACGCCAGAGGGATGGCCGCGCTCGACGAGAACGACCTCGCCCAAGCTGCGAGCCGGGCCGAGGCTCTCGAAGCGCAGCTGTGGCGCCTGGAGGCCACCCAACCCAAGGAAGCCGATGATTCCGGCGCGATGACGCCGAACGAAAATCTTCAACAGATTCTCGATTTGCTTGGGACCCTGTCCCTCGATCTCCGTGGCAATTTGGAATCAGCTCGCGGGAACGTACCTCAGGCAGTCGACCTGCTCGAGCAAGCCGTCGCAAAAGAAAACAAGCTCGGCTACTCGGAGCCGCCACGCTACTTCCGACCAGAAGAGGAAAGCCTCGGCTATCTCTTCCTGAAATTCAAGCAGTGGGACAAAGCCCGCCAAGCGTTCAACCGAGAGCTGCGCCAGCGCCCCAAGAGCGGTCATGCCCTGTACGGCATCGCGCAATCCTACACGCTCGCCGGAGATGTCCCCAACGCCACTTCTGCCTATCGCGATTTTCTCGCCGCTTGGCCTTACGCCGACCCCGACCTGCCGCAGGTCACGCACGCCAGGGCCTGGCTTGCCGCACACCACTAAACCACCGGCCTTCTTTCTCATCGCGAATTTTCCGCTCTGCGGATTTCGATATTTCGACCGAGCAATTGAACACCCCAGGGGCCGTGTGCTAGCATCCCCGCTTTCGCGCCCCGAGTCCGTTCCCCGCCGATTCGTCGCGCCGCCGGGGGGCGGGTTCCTGATGCGGATGCTACGGCACAGTATGAAACGTCAAGTCCGGGTTTCCCCGCACGAAATGCCGATTGAGACTTGCACTCGATCACACGGTGCGTCGGCAGGTTCCGCGAATCTGTCGACTGGGAATTTCCTTTTCTTTTCACGCGAGGTAAGCCATGAAAGCCTACACCACCGATAGGATACGCAACGTTGGCATTGTCGGCCACGGCGACACGGGCAAAACCCAGCTCGTCTCGTCGTTGCTGTTCACCGCGGGAATGACGCCCCGGCTCGGCAAAGTCGCCGAGGGCACGACCGTCACGGACTGGGACGAAGAGGAGATCGCCCGAAAAATTTCGATCAGCACCGGCATCGCCTACGCTGAATGGCAGGCTCCGGGCCAGCCGGAAAAGACCAAGATCAATTTCCTCGATACGCCTGGCTATTCCACCTTCATCAACGAAACCAAGGCTTCTCTGATCGGTGCCGATGCGGCGCTGATCGTGGTGGACGCCGCGACGGGCGTGCAGGTGGTGACCGAAAAGGTCTGGGATTACGCGACTGAATACGAGCAGCCGCGCGCCTTTGTGCTCAACTGGATGGACCGCGATCTGGCCAGCTTTGAACGCGCGCTCTCTTCGCTTGAGCAAGTCTTTGGCCGTGGCGTTGTGCCCATCCAGTTGCCGATCGGCGCGGAGAAAAACTTCCGCGGCGTGATCGATCTCATCTCCATGCAGGCGCTCGTCTACACACCCGACGGCGATGGCAAAGCCAAAATCGAAGAGATTCCGCAGGACCTTGCCGAGGAAGCCAAGGCCGCGCACGAAAAACTGGTCGAGATGGTTGCCGAGGGCGAGGACGAGCTGATGCAGGAGTTCTTCGAGAAGGGGACGCTCCCGGCCGAGGACCTCAAGAAGGGCTTGCACGAGGAGGTTCGTGACAAGAAAATCTTTCCGGTGCTCGTGACGTCTGCCCTTCGCAACATCGGCAGCGACGCCATTTTGAACTTCCTTGTCGAAATTTTCCCGTCGCCCGCGTTTCGCGGAGAGGCTGCCGGACTCAAGAGTTCTGATCGGAAGGGAGAAACCATTGGACGCAAAATCTCCGATTCCGAGCCGCTTTCCGTTTTCGCCTTCAAGACGATTGCTGACCCGTTTGCCGGCCGCATCACCTATTTCAAAGTGATGTCGGGCGTGCTCAAAAACGACGCAACACTGCAGAATTTCAACCGCAACTCGCCGGAGCGGTTTCAGCATATCCAGGTGATGCAGGGCAAGGCCGGGACGGAGGTTCCCGAATTGCGCGCCGGTGATATCGGTGCGATCAGCAAACTGAAAGATACGGTGACCGGAGAAACGCTCGGCGACAAGAATGCCCCGATCTTCTACCCGACGGCGCACATTCCGGAGCCGTCGATCACCTTTGCCATCGAACCCAAGACGCGCGCTGACGAAGACCGCATCGGTGTCTCGATCCACAAGATCCTCGAGGAAGATCTGGCCTTGCGCTTCGGGCGCGATCCGCAGACGAAAGAGTTTCTGCTCAGCGGCGCAGGGCAGCAGCACATCGACGTCGTCGTTGCCAAGCTGCGCAAGCGCTATCACGTGGAACTAACCTTAAAGCCGCCGAAGGTCCCCTATCGCGAGACGATCCGTGGCAAAGCCGACGCCGAGGGCAAACACAAAAAGCAGACCGGCGGCCACGGCCAATTTGGCCTCTGCCGGATCAAAATGGAACCGCTGCCGCGCGGCAAGGGCATCGAGTTCATCGACGACATTTTCGGCGGGGCCATTCCGAAGAACTGGATTCCGTCGGTCGAAAAGGGCATACGCGAATCGGCCGAGCGCGGCTATCTTGCGGGATTTCCCGTCGTCGATTTTCGCGTGAGCCTCTATGACGGCAAGTATCACGACGTAGATTCGTCGGATATCGCATTCAAGATCGCGGGGTCGCTGGCCTTTCGCGAAGCGATGAAGCAGGCCAGGCCCGCACTTCTTGAGCCGATCATGCAGGTGGAGGTCTACGCGCCCGATCAGTATTCGGGCGATTTGATGGGCCACCTCAGCGGGCGCCGCGGAAAAATCAGCGGCAGCGAAACGCGCGCCGGAAGCGTTGTCGTCAAAGCTCTGGTACCGTTATCGGAGATGCTGAGTTACGCAAACGAACTGACGTCGATGACGCAGGGACGCGGCAGCTACACGATGGAATTTTCGCATTACGATTTCGTTCCACAAGAGCTTGCCGAAAAGGTGATCGCGGCGCACAGGCCCCATCACCTCGAAGAAGGCGAAGCCGCCCTGGCCTAGCAACAGCACGCCGGTCGTTGTTTGGCCAGCTACTGACCGGATTGGGCCGGCCGAGCGGCCGCTCCCCTGGCCTGGGATGGTTGCTCAGAACCGCCGCCGTTTCGAGGACTCTGGGCCGTCGGCTGCGGGGCTGCGGCGACGGTGGGCGCAAACGCCGGGCATCCGTAGCCCGCGCACGGCCCCGCCGAGCACCCTCCCAAACCGGATATTGCGCTCAACAAAAGCAACATCACGCCAACCCTGTTCATCGACACCCCTTTCCGAACTCCGCAAGCACTCCACGCCGGGAATCTTCGTTGCCCGCATCTTGGCATAGAACGTGTCGGCTTTTCTGCATTTTTCAATTACATCCCCTGTGAACAGAAAGCGAAACGTTCCAGCCCATCGAGCGAGAAGAATCCGACCTCCTTGAACGCCTAAGGCCCAGCACGAGCGGTCGCGCGCCCCGATTGCCCGTTTGGGCACGAGGCTTGGGCCGGGCGGTTTCTTGCTTCTACCAGGCCCGCTAGGATTCCAGAGACGAAGAAAACCAGCCAGGGTGCCTCGATCCAAATGCTGAAGTCCCGTTTCATTCCTGTGGTCAATCTAAACCAAATTGGACCTTGCGAATTTGCCTCGAGATACGTCAAGCTCAGCGCGCCATGAAGAACGGAGAGAAACCAGCGCGGCACTGGGGCGATCGGACGCTGTCGATCCACGCCGGCGAGGAAAGGTTCCACGTCGGTACGTCAGTGGGGATCGAGATTGCGCGCACGGCGAACTTCACGTTTGCCAGCACGGAGGAGATGAAACGCTGGGCCGAGGGGACGAGCGGCGCATACATCTATACGCGCTACGGCAATCCCACACTGAGAATTGCGGAGAAGAAAATTGCGGCACTCGAAGGTGCCGAAGACGCTGTGGTGGCAGCCTCCGGCTCGGCTGCCATTTCGTCCACTCTTCTGGCGCTGTTGCGCGCGGGGGACGAGATCATCGCCACGCGGCAGCTCTACGGTGGAAGCTATAAGCTGCTGCGCGACATTTTCCCTCAGCTCGCCATCACGGTGCGCCTTATCGATGCAAACCTGGCGGGGATTGAAAAGCTGGTCGGCCCGCGGACGCGGGTGCTTTACGTCGAGACGCCGACGAACCCGACCTTGCGTCTGGTCGATCTCCGAGCGGCCGCTCGCTTCGCCGAGGAGTGGGGCCTGGTTGCGGTGATCGACAACACGTTCGCCACTCCGGTGCTGCAAAAGCCGCTCGCAATGGGATTCCACATCGCGCTGCACAGCGCGTCGAAATATCTTGCGGGACACTCCGACGTGATCGCCGGAGCGGCGGCGGGCAGCGCCGCCCTGATGAAGAAGGTTCGGGGCAATATGATTCAGATGGGCGGGTCCATGGATCCGGAAGCGGCATTTCTGCTGGTGCGCGGGATCAAGACGCTGGGCGTTCGGATCGAACGCCAGTCGAAAACGGCGATGGCAGTGGCGAAATACCTGGCCAAGCATCCGAAAGTCGCGCGGGTTCATTACCCTGGACTGGCGTCGCATCCCGATCACCGTCTCGCCAAGCGGCAAATGCGCGATTTCGGCGCCATGATGGCGTTTGATCTGAAGGGCGGCCTCGACGCAGCACGGCGCTTTTGCGACCGCGTGCGCGTGTTTCTGCTGGCAGCGAGCCTGGGCGGAGTTGAATCGCTGGTCGTGCTGCCGATCTTCACGTCGCACTACAAAATGTCGATCGAAGAGCTGCGGGCGGCCAGCGTCGAACCGGGGACTGTACGCATGTCGGTGGGCCTGGAAGACGCCGAAGACCTCATCGAAGACCTGCGACAAGCGCTCGCTTAGTTGTTTCTGCAGTTTCCGGGAGCCCAGCCCGCGATGAGTGGCGCAGACCGGATGGATTAGGTACCGACTCAGGACCAGATCGAATCCATAATTGGGACGCAGAATCGTCCGGAACGTGATCCCGGCGGGAAGAGCTTGTTTCCGCAAAACCATGGCGGTAACGGCGGCCGCCTGCTTTCGCCTGGACTGGTTGAGTTCTGGGTTTGACTCGGCGGGCGCACCTTCGAATTGCTGGCCTTGTCTTGCCAATAGTGGTATAAGCCTCCACCGAAGGCGAAACAGGCGAAGGCAGTAGTACTGGCTGTCCTGTTTCCTATACTGGCCCGACGGCCAGTTCCATTGACCCGGCTTTCATACGCCCGTAGAATTTCCGGTTAGCCCGGACCGCAACCGGGCGACGCTCCTAATGGCCAGAGAATCAAAGGGAAGGCAGGGGCCGGAGGTCCAGCCCTGGCCGCCCCGAGTCAACGTGCTTAGGAAGGGCAGGCCAAGCGCTTGGGCTGTTGTTTTGTTGGCCGCCGCGACCTGCTTCGCCGGTTGCGAGCAGACGGCAACCAAGCAGGTGAGGGTCCAACCTCCTGCGCTAGCTCCCGCTGCTACCTCAGCTACCAGCTACGGCCGCGAGCCGCTTCCCCTGCCGGACGTGCCGACTGATGCGGCGTTCGCTGCATACTACCCTCGCCCGGGAATTGACGTTGTGGTGGATCAGGTCCAGGCCAGCTTTGATGCCGGGAAGCGGGCGCTCGAGGCGGGAAAGGCCGATGATGCTCAGGCCGATTTCGATCACGCGGTCGACTTAATCCTTAAGAGCGGCCTTCCGAAAGATGCCGATCCCCGCCTGGCGAAACTATTCGACCAGATTGGAGATGCGATTCCGTCCGAAGAACTAAACGCCTCTGAGAATCCGGACAACGCCACGGAGGAGTCGGAGACACCGGCTCAGCCTGCACCCATCGATGAGATTGCCGATCTGACCCTACCAGCAGGAGACCCAGGCTTGGCGCTCAAGGCCGAGCAGGAACTGATCAGCGTGCCCCACGATCTGCCGCTGACCGTGAATGAGTCCGTGCTGCGGTACCTCAGCTTCTTCACGACGACGCGTGGACGCGCGATTGTGGCCCGCGGTCTGGATCGCGCAGGTCGCTACAACGCCATGATCCGAAGCGTGCTCAAAGAAGAAGGCGTTCCTCAGGATTTGATCTACCTCGCACAGGCGGAGAGTGCTTTCCAGCCCGATGCCGTTTCCCGAGCAGGCGCGCGCGGGATCTGGCAATTCATGCCTTTTCGAGGCGAAGAATACGACCTGGAGCGAACCTACTACACCGACGATCGCAGCGATCCGGAAAGAGCGACGCGCGCCGCGGCACGGCATTTGCGCGACCTCTATGCGATGTTCGGAGACTGGTACCTGGTGATGGCCGCATATAATTCAGGGCCGATCACAGTGGTCAAGGCGATCGAGCGCACCGGCTACGCCGACTTCTGGGAACTGCAGAAGCGACGGGTGCTGCCAAAGCAGACGCAAAACTACGTGCCGATTATCCTGGCCCTCGCGCTGGTGGCTAAGGCGCCCTCTCTCTACGGAGTGCAAGTCGACGCCGAGAAAGCGCCGCAAGTTGACGCCATCAAACTCGACCATCCGATCGACTTGCGTCTGGCCGCCGACGCGGTGAACGCCAGCGTCGAAGATCTGCATGAACTCAATCCGGAGCTGCTTCGCAATCTCACGCCAAGCCTGCCGGGATTCCAGTTGAATTTGCCGGCGGGCACGGCAAAGACGTTTCAAGAAAATATCCAGCAGGTCCCCGAAGATAAGTGGACCAGCTGGCGCCTGCACTCGACCGAACCAGGGGAAACGCTCGCCGAAATAGCGAAGCACTACCGAGTCACCATGTTGGCCATCGAAGCGGCCAATCATCTCGAAGCGAACGCCGTGTTGCCTCAGGGTTTCCTTCTGAGCGTGCCCACTCCACCTGCGCCGGCGGTGCATCTGGTGCACTATCGCGTGCAGCGCGGTGACACACTGGCCGGGATCGCCGATCGGTTTGATGTCACGGTGGCGCAGTTGAAGCGCTGGAATCAGATCTCCGGCAATCGCGCACCGCGCGGAGCTCGCCTTCGAATTTATGCCGGTAGCGGCGAGTCGGCGGCGAGCCCACGCGCTAAAGTGAAGTCGGCCCAGAATGCGGGCGACGAGTACGGTATTTCATCGCGGAGCGGTAAGGAGGGCCGAGCTCTCGAGTATCACGTCAAAGCCGGCGAAACGCTTTTCTCGATTGCACGGCAAAACCAAACCACGGTTTCGGCGATTCGCGAGGCCAACGCTTTTCTCCTAGAGCGGCCGCTGCAAGCCGGCGACGTACTGAAGATCCAGCGCTAACCGGCTATTTTGTGGCCCGTAGCGAAGTTCGGAGCATTCCGCTTCCATCCACCATTCTTGCTTTCCGCCACCTGTCGTTTTTTTTCGACCATTGCGCCTTGACAACGGTGCGAGCTCCGTTTATAAGCGGGCAAGATAGTTCACGCTTCCGGTAAGCCCCGGACCGAGCGGAGGGTTGAATGTTCTATTCTAAAATGAACGACGAGGACGACGACGAGCTGCCCCAGTTCAATGAGGAGGAAGAAGAAGGGCAGGAGGAAGAGCAGCCGCAGGAAGTAGTAGAAGTCGAAGAGATAGTCGTCGAGGAGGAACCGGAAGAGGAATCTCTCGAGGAGCCCGTACCTGCTCCCGCCAAGCGCCCGTCGGCTCGCAAGGCCACCAAAGCCAAGAAGGCACGTGTGAAAAGAGCAAGAAGCAAACCAAAGAAAAAGGCGAAAAAAGCGCGTGGCAAGAAGGGTGGAAAGCGCAAGAGGAAGCGGTAACGCGTCCTCAGGTGCCGATCTGAGCTTGGGCACCAGCCGACGGTGTAACTAGAGGCGTGATCACAGAACTTCCCTAGCCTTCAAGGCGGGAGCTTTTCAAAAAAAGAGCGTTTTGGCCCTGATTGACGCTCGAATCTGATTTTGCTATCTTCACGGGTGACACGTCGGAGTTCAACCTGTGAAACATCGCACGGTTCGCGGCGGAGGCCCACCGCCAAAGGCCTATAAGTCCTTCAGCAAGAGTGGGTTAAGTGCCAAGCAAGTTGCTCCCGATCCTGACAGCCCAGCAAAGCAACAACAGCTGAAGCTATACGAAGAGGCACTCGTCCTCTTCCATCAGCAAAAGTTCAGCCGCGCTCAGCAGCTGCTTGAGCGCATCCGTGAGGGACCCAGCAAGGAACTGGCCGATCGGGCGAGCGTCCACCTTCGCATCTGTGAGCAAAAGGTGTCTAAGCTTCCTGCTCCGACCGCGAAAACTGCGGAAGATCATTACACTCAAGGGGTTGCGCTCATGAATCTGGGGCGCTGGGACGAGGCTAGGGAACATCTGGATCGTGCCCGGAAGGCGGCTCCGAAGGCCGACCACATAGTTTATGCCATGGCGGCGCTTGACTGCCTGACGGGCGAAGCGGATTCAGCCATGGAGAACCTCCGGATCGCCATCCAGCTGCGGCCCGAGAATCGATATCATGCCCGCAATGATGAGGATTTCGCCTTTCTGCAAGAAGATCCGCGCTTCACGGAATTGCTATATCCCGAGCGAGATACGTCTGCCGGCTAATTTCCACGCCTGCTAATGAGAAAACTCCTCGAACGGCGGTCGCCCCCTGTCCGCGTTGTAGCGCTTGGCGGCGGCACCGGCCTTTCGACCATTCTCCGCGGCCTGAAAGCACACCTTGCCGAGCGCGGTAGGCATCCTCGAAGACTCGCGATATCGGATCTGACCGCGGTCGTAACCGTTACCGACGACGGAGGGAGCTCGGGGCGTCTGCGTCGTGAATACAAAGTTCTGCCTCCTGGTGACATTCGTAACTGCCTTGTGGCGCTCTCGAAGGATGAGCATCTGCTCGGAAAGCTGTTTCAATACCGTTTCCCGTCCGGCCGTGGCTTGAGTGGGCACAGTTTCGGGAATCTTTTCCTCACCGCCCTAACAAACAGTACGGGAGACTTCCCGAAAGCGGTACAGGTCTCGGCCGAGGTGCTGGCTATCCGCGGCCGAATCTTCCCATCCACCGCGCAAAACGTCACGCTCGAGGCGGTGCTCGAAGATGGCAGGGTGATAGCGGGTGAAACGAACATTTCGCGCTCGCGCAAGCGCATCGCGCAGGTGCGGTTGGTGCCGCGCCGCGTCCGGCCGCTGCCGGAGGTTCTCGCGGCCCTGCGGGAGGCCGACCTGATTCTGATCGGCCCGGGCTCTCTCTACACCAGCCTTTTGCCGAATCTTTTGGTCGAAGAAGTGGCAGAGGTCATCGCCCACTCGAAGGCGACGCGCGTTTATATCGCGAACCTCATGACGCAACCCGGCGAGACAGAGCACTACTCGGTCGCCGACCACGTACGCACCATTTACGACCACACACGTCGGCGGCTGTTCGATGTCGCGATGGTGAATCGGAGCGCCGTTTCGCCGCAGTTGCTGCGCCGCTACCGCGCCGAGGGAGCCGAGCCGGTCGATCCCTCCCCCGAAGCGCTCGCGCGGCTGGGCATCCGCTACGTGTTGGGAGACTTCCTGCGGCAGGATGGTGTCGTGAGGCACGATGCAGCGCGGCTGTCAGAGGTCCTGCTGACCGAAGTCACCCGACGCCGCTAATCGCCAGGCACTGGGCGCGGCGCCACGTATCCTTCCCGCGCCGTCACCACTGCTTTTTTCATCTTGCCTTTCTTGTTCGCCAACTCGAGCGGATTTCCCTGATCATCGACCACTTCCACGGTCAACTTGTGGTAGTGGCCATCCTGAGGCGTATTGGGAAAAAATCCCAGCGTATACTGGCTGCGAAGAAACTGCGCCACGGTGTTGAAAATCGAGGGCAGCTCCCCGCCGAAACGCGGGAAAAAAGCATAGCCTCCGGTCATGCGCGAAAAGGTGGTCAGCTGGTTTTTGGCCTGGAGGTAGTTGACGCCGCCTCCGTTAGGCGTAGACAAGTCGATCGCCTCGGCCGTGCCCACGCTAAAGATCGTAACGTCTGTTTCCTTCATCCGGTTCAAAGTCTGATCCAGAGTGTGCTTGCTAAATGTATCGTAGCCGGTGGCGAGGATCAGGATCGATTTCTTGCCCTTCACGTCCCGGAGTTGA
This sequence comes from Candidatus Acidiferrales bacterium, assembly GCA_030037525.1. Classification (GTDB taxonomy): domain Bacteria; phylum Acidobacteriota; class Terriglobia; order Acidiferrales; family UBA7541; genus Palsa-295. The sequence continues at coordinate 40,481 of JASHRC010000069.1, forward strand.
TCGATTGTCTCGAGCACGGCATCAAACAGTACAGCCTCGTGGAAACTGGGAAAGCCGAGAGTGCGCAGGGACTGGTCGATCTGCCGCTTATCGGTAGTGAAGTCCTCGTTGAGATGAATCTGCAAGTCGAATGTCTTCAGCGCGACCCAATCCTGAGGCTTTAAATCGTTCAAAAAACCGTCGGCCCAGTAGGCGCCCTGGCTGGAAAACATGCCCCAGTATCGGGCGCTGTATTCGAGCAGAATTACAACAGTGATCGGAGCATCGGAAGGCGAGAAATTTGTGACTTGCTGCGGCTGGCCTTGGTCTAGAATGCGGAAATTTTCGCGCTTCAACCCGGTTACCAGGTTCCCATCCTGGTCTGTTACGACAGCATCCACATTGACCAGATTCGATTGCACGGAAATTGAGATCGGCGGAGGTGGCGGCTGCTTTTGCGGCCCCTGCTGTCCGGGTGCCGTCGACGGGGGCTTGGTAGGTTCCGGCTGCTGTTGAACGGGCGCCTGCGGTCCTTCCTGCTGCGCGTATGCGGCGCGGCCGCCCAACGCAGCGGACAACCATAGGATCACAGCCGCCGCCAGACCGATTCGAAGCCATGCTTTCAGTTGCATAGTTCCCCCGCCGGATTTGGATGCCGACGCGGCCTCCTGTGGATGGTTCATTGCAATCCAGAAAACCCTTCCGAGGGCGCCACACGGAGGCTTCCATCCCACATGATAGTATGAAATGTATTCGTTTGGCGAAGCGCTTTCGTGTGTGACAAGGGGGCTCAAGCGGATGGTGTGTCGGGGGTGGATCCTGATGATTCCGCTACTGTTGCTGGCCGCGCCCTGGCTGCGCGCCCAAAGCGGCCCGCCGCTCGGTCCTCCCCCGGCTGCTTCCACTCCGGCCCCCCAGCGAGCAGACCTGTCGCCGATTTCCAGCGACGCCCTTGAATGGCTACAAAACCTGATCCGTATAAACACCACTAACCCTCCCGGCAACGAAATCGTTGCTGCGAAATACATCGCTGGAATCCTGGAACGCGAGGGAATCCATACGGAAATCTACGAAAGCACGCCCGGACGCGGATTTCTGGTGGCACGCCTTCAGGCCAAGGCTATGCCGGATCCCGCGCGGGCACTGCTCCTCGTGGCGCACCTGGACGTCGTGGGCGTCGATAAAACGAAATGGAAGGTGGACCCCTTCGGCGGAGTCATGCAAGACGGTTATATCCACGGCCGCGGCGCCGTGGACGACAAAGGCATGCTGGCGGCGAATCTGGCTGTTTTCATAGCGCTCAAACGGTCGGGCGCAGCTCTGAACCGCGACGTCATTTTTCTTGCCGAAGGCGATGAAGAAAACGGCGGCGAGCAGGGCATACAATTTGCGGTCGAAAAGCACTGGGACAAAATCGCGGCCGGCTTCGCAATCAACGAAAATGGCCGGGTAGTCGTGAAGGACGGCAAGGTCCTCTACGTCGGCGTGCAAACCACCGAAAAAGTGGCGGCGAATCTAGACATCATAGCAACGGGCACTGCCGGACACGCGTCGGTTCCCCGCAAGGACAATGCCGTCTCGCACCTGGCCACCGCCATCGCGAAAATCTCTACCTATGAAGCACCCGTCGAATTCAACTCGGTGACACGCGCTTACTTCGAAGGCCTGGCCCCGATCGAGGACGAGGAAACCGCGAAATGGATTCGGGCTCTCGATACTGCCGATCGCGGAGACCATGCCGCGCGCTGGATCTCGGATGCGAATCCGACTTGGAGCGCCATGCTGCGCGATACCGTTGTGCCGACCATGCTCGAAGCCGGCATCCGCCAGAACGTGGTTCCATCAGAAGCCCGCGGGGTTGTCAACGTGCGACTGCTTCCCGGGAATCCGCTCGATCCACTCGTCGCCAAGCTCAAGCAACTCGTCAATGACCCTCAGGTTCGGTTTGAAGTAGAGCCGACCGCCGGCGAGTCCGCTCCGTCTTCGTCGTTAACGTCCGATTTGTACAATGCGATCACGCGTGTGGCGCAGCAGGAATTTCCGGGCGCGCCGGTTCTGCCCTATATGTCCACCGGATTCAGCGATTCGTGGGAATTGCGGATGCGAGACGTCCAGGCCTACGGTCTCGTGCCTTTCCCCATGACGGAGGACGATTTTTCGCGCATCCATGGCGATAACGAACGCATCCCCGTCGATTCGTTCCGCAAGGGCGTCGATTTCCTCTATTCGATCGTGAGTAACTTCGCAGTTTCGAACTAGCCGATACGCCCTGGCCGAGAGGTTTACCCTATCGCGGTCTAATTGACCCAGGTATCCGGGCGCGAGGGAGGTTTGTCCCGATGCTCGCGGACGTACACTTCGAACTTCTTCCGCAGCCTGCGCCGCTTCCAGTCCGAGAAGAAGTTCCGTGAGGTGTAAAGGAATGATCCTCGCCGCAGGTAGAGGTAGCCGACTAGCATCCCGCCCAGGTGGCAGACGTGGCTCACCCCGTCGCCTGGAGCCGTCAGCGTGAAGTAAAACTCGATGACTCCCATGATGATCACGTACACGCGCATCGGCAGCGATACGGGAAAGGGAATGAGCCAGACCTGCTGGTGGGGGAACAGAACTGCCATGGCCAGCAGGACGCCGAAAATTGCTCCTGACGCCCCGATTGTTGGAGGGGTGATGAGGCTGCCGACCCCAAACGACGCCAACGCCGCTTTCACCCCAACCGTGATGACGCCGGCACCAATGCCGCACAGAAAGAAGTAGAAGTAAAACTTGCGCGAGCCCCAATTCAGTTCCAGGTCTCTGCCGAACATCCAGAGAACGAGCAGGTTGATGAGCAGATGCCAGATCCCGGCGTGAAGAAAAATGTACGTGCCGAGCTGCCAGATGTAGCCATGAACAACGGCATATGGCACAAGTCCTAGGTAGGTTTGAAAGCGAGCTTCCTCAAACGGATTGAAAACGCCGAGAAGTGTCTGCACCACGAAAACAGCCGTGCAAGCAATGAGCAGCGTCTTGATCGCGGGGGGAACGAGGCCGCGCCACTGGAACCGGTAGCCGTAGCCGCGGGGAAAAGAGCCCACGATGGCCAGTCTAAAGGCTTAGTCGAACAGAGTCAAAGTGCTGTTGGG
>JASHRC010000070.1 GCA_030037525.1 Candidatus Acidiferrales bacterium
GGCGACGTCCCGACCTTCGATTCCGAGACTTGGGATTTTCGCATCACCGGGCTCGTGGAAGAGCCGGTTCGCCTGAGCTGGGACGAATTCACGCGCCTGCCGATGGAGGAAGCGAGAGTGGACATGCACTGCGTTACGCGCTGGAGCCGCTTTGACGTGCGCTGGGAAGGCGTGCCGTTTACGGAAGTGATGAAGCTAGCCGGGCCAAAACCCGAGGCGAAATACGTGATGGTCCATGCGGAGCATGCCTTTACATCGAATGTGCCGCTTGAGGATTTGATGCGCCCGACGACTCTGTTCGCGCTGAAGCACCAGGGCGAACCGCTGCCTGCCGAACACGGCTATCCCGTGCGCCTGGTCGTGCCGCATCTCTACGCCTGGAAAAGCGTGAAATGGGTCCGCGGCATCGAGCTCATGAAGCAGAATGCGCCGGGCTTTTGGGAGGAAAATGGCTACCACATGCACGGCGACCCGTTCCGAGAACAAAGGTTCAGCCCTCGCTGACAATTCACGACCGCAATGAGTTATCTTCTTTTTACTGCCGCTAGTGGGAATCGCCGGAGCCGCCGGTCTTGCGTTTGCGGTTGAGCTTGATCGCAGCGGACCGCAGCGTTTCTGGCACGTTTTTGTTGTTGGTGAGCTTGAGCAGATCGCTCGCCGTGAGCCGCGGCAGGAGGTGCAAGGAAACATCGAGCGGCGTCTTCGGGTTGTTGGTCAAGTTCCTGACCACGGCGTAGTTTTTCATAAACGGTCGGATCAGGGATATGGTCCTCAGGATCTCAGCCGTTAAGTTGCTCATCGAAGCAAACGCTTCCACTTCTGTGTCCGTCAGGCGTGGCGACTGCAGAACGCACCGTTGCACCAGCTTGTTCGGGTCGCGAATCAGCAGCATGCGCTCGGTGCGACCGCCTTTCAGTGCCAGGGTGAGACGCTGGACAACGTTCATATGCGCCACCCGCTGCATGAGTGTTTCCCGTTGTACCGGGTCAGGTTCGGCTTCGGCAGCGGCATCTTGCAGCTCATGCCGGGCCAGGGCCCCTTTCTGCAGTTCGCCGAGCAATTCCCGCTGCTCGGCCGAGCCGGACGACGTGCCGGCAACCGCAATGACCAGATGGGGGTCGGAAACGAAGCGCTCGAGATTCTCCAGGAGCGCCTGGATGCCTGTTAGGGTCAAGTGCTGCGCTACGCGCGCAACGCAAGCCGTCGGGCACGCCGGATTTTTCGCCAGCGCATCGGCGATGCCAGGCTTGTTGCCAAGATGATCGGCGCAGTAGGCAAACAGACGCGCATCCGCCTCTGGCTGGTTACAGGCGGCCAGGAAACTTTCGATGGGCTGGGTGAGCAGCGCGTTCTGGGCACGTTCAGAGACCGCCGAGTCGCCATCGGTGGCAAGCACGGCAAGCATTTCGGCGCGCTCCTCGGCGGCCAGAGGGACGCTGCCGCTGCAGATGGCCAGTTTCTGTTCAGGGCGGGCGTGGCCTGACCGCACCTGCGCGCACAACTCTCGACTAATGGGAGGGCTCCGCGCCTGTGCCTAAGTCTTTTCGCGTCAGCGTAATTTTTCCGGAATTGCTCGGGGTTCCTGCCCAGGCCACGCGACCCCCATTGAGCGTCAGCGCAAGGCTTTTCGCTTCGCTCGAATCGATCTCAATCGCCTCGCGCGCCTGGAACTGCTTCGCTTCATTGCGGCGGAGCTTTCCGGCAAAGACGAGCTTGCCGTCGGCAATGACGCTCACCTGGCTCCGCTTGCTCGCTGTGATTGTGAGCGCTAAGCGAGGCGCCAGGGGCGCAGCGGTCGGCTGCCGTGGCGGGTCTGTGGCGATTTCAGGCGCCGTTCGAGCGGCCGGGCTTGCGAAGGCGGAAGGTGCGCTCGCAACCGTTGCGGCGCCAGCCGCAAACCGGTTGTGGGAAGCCGTCCGGATCTGCCGGCCGTAATGCTCCAGGCCCCAAAGCCCGGAGGCGATTAGCAGCAGGGCCAGCGCAACGGCCATGACCGCGGGCCCAAAATCTCGCGGGATCTTTTCGGTGTGAGCGGCAGCCCGCTGGCCTTTTGCGCTCTCGCGTTCGCAGGCATACTCGGCAACCATGCCGTCCTCGTCGATGCCAAGAAAGCGCGCAATCGAACGGATAAATCCGCGATTAAATGCCCCGCCCGGAAGTTGATCCCATTGCTCTTTTTCGAGAGCTTCGAGAAAATGAGTGCGAATGCGGGTGGCGGCTGCGATTTCGTCGAGCGAAACGCCGCGCATTTCGCGCTCGCGTCTCAGGTGTTCGCCGAAAGGTGTCGAAGACATCCGCCGGAGGCCAAGAAAAATATAGGCGTGCGTGGAAGGCGTGTCAATTCCTAAAGCGGGATGGGAGGCTCGGGCGCCCTTGGCCCAAAAGAAAAACAGGGCCAGTCAGGTGGGCGGACCCAACTGGCCCCGGGGATGGCAGCCCCGGGTGAGCGCCTGCCGATGGCCAGGCTCAGACCCGTGCCGCATCGAGGCATTGGCCTTTCGGCAATTGCTCAGGAATGTCCATTGCGAGGGGCAAAAACCGTTCACTATAATTCACCCGTTGCACCCTGATTCCCAAGACGCCCAGCAGCACCCCGACCGGATGCGCCGCAGCACCGATAGCCAATCATTTCCAGGTGTGGAGCGCCGCCGAAACGCTCTAGCCTCGCCCGCCCTCGCCGAGGGCAGCGAGGTCAACGTCTTCCATGAACTCGGCAAGGCTCTGACCTCCTCCCTGCAGCTCGACCAGGTCCTGCGGACCATCATGGAGAAGATCAATGAGGTGCTGCACCCCGACACCTGGTCGCTTTTGCTGATGGACTCCGACAAACGGGAGCTTTTCTTCCAAATAGCTACAGGAAAGGGTGCTGAGGCGCTCAAGGACGTGCGGATCAAGGTGGGGCAGGGTCTGGCCGGGTGGGTCGCGCAGTCCGGTGAAGCGGTTGTGGTGCCCGACACGAGCAAGGACTCGCGCTTTTTCGGGCAGGTCGATGAAAAGACGAAAGTCGAAACGCGATCGATCGTGGCCGTGCCGGTCCGCTTCCGGGACCACTGCCTGGGTGTGATCGAGCTGATCAATTGCGTGGGCGCCGACGGATTCAGCCAGCGCGACCTCGCGCTGCTCGAGGCGCTTGCCGACTATGCAGCCATCGCCATCGAAAATGCCCGGCACGTTCAGCGGATTCACGAGCTGACCATCACCGACGATTGCACGAGTTTGTACAACGCCCGGCATTTGAACTTCATGCTCGACACAGAAATCTATCGTTCGCACCGGTACTCCTTCGAATTTTCGCTGATCTTCATCGACCTCGACCACTTCAAAGCTGTGAACGATACCCACGGACATCTGATCGGATCGAAGCTGCTGGCTGAAATCGGCGAGGCGATTAAGTCTCACTGCCGATTGATCGACCTGGCCTTCCGTTACGGCGGTGATGAGTTCGTTCTTTTGCTCCCGCAGACTTCGAAAGAAAACGCTCTGGGCGTCGCCAACCGTCTGCATGCGCTGATTCGCGAAACCGTCTGGCTAAAGGACGCAGGTTTGAACGTGCGGATCACGGCGAGCGTGGGTGTTGCCTGTTATCCAGCAGACTCGCGCACCAAAGCCGAACTCCTCCATCTGGCCGACGAAGCGATGTATTTGGTCAAAAACACGAGCCGGGACAGCGTAGCGGCGGCCGGCGTCGGCGTTCTACCGCGGCTCTGACTCCCTCGGGTGCGCCCGGCGGCGCATTGTTCCAGGCAAACCTCTCCCCTATACTTCCCTCTAAACGGATAGGAGGTTCGAAATTGCGCAACCGTGAGGCAGCGCGTTATGCGCGGTGGTCTGCCGCGACGGCGGGCTTGATCGCCCTGGCAGTGGTCGTCCTCTACGGGGAACGGAGCTTCCGCGAGGCGCAGGCCCGCCGCAAGGCGCCCAGAGCCGTTCCCGTTACCGTCCAGCAGGAATCCTATCAATTCTCATTCTCAAAGGAGGAGGGCAACCATAAGCTCTTCACGGTCCGCGCCTCTCACGCCACCCAGTACAAGGATCAGAACCTCGCCGTGCTGGAAGACGTGTGGATCACCATCTATGGCCATGATGGCAGCCGTAACGACAACATACATACACGCAAATGCAGCTATGAGCCCGACACTGGCGCGGTGCGCTGCGAAGGCGAAGTTCAAATTGAGATTCAAAACGCTGCCCCCGGCGGAAAAGCCGCCCCATCAACAGGCCGGGGGCTCGAAGTCAAGACAAGCAACCTCTGGTTTGACCGCAACACCGGCGAGGCTTCGACTACTGCTCCGGTGGAATTCGCGCTCCCCCCCGTGCAAGGACGCGGTCTCGGAGCCTCCTACAGCTCGGCCGATGGAATCGTGCGTGTCGCGCGCGACGTGGCCCTCCAAATGGCACCTTCCGACCAGACCGGTGGCCTGCCCGTCACCGCTTCCGGGAGCAGTCTGGAAATCCGGCGCAACGATCGAACCGCGGTACTTCGAGGTCCCGCGATCGTTAAAGAGGGTGACCGAGAACTCTCGGCGGAGAGAATTCTAGTCGACTTGGACGCGGACTATCGCGCGCGCCATGTCGTCGCCGACGGCCATCCCGAGGTTCATGCTGCCGAAGGACGTGCAAAAATTGACGTTTCCGCAGATCGATTCGAAGCATTCTTGAGCGGCGAAGGGTGGATCGATCGCGTGCTGGCCGATGGACCTGTGGTGGCAAACCGGCAGACCAAGACCGGCACCGATCACTTTTCGGCAGGGCGCGTCGAGTTCGCCATGCTTCCAGCCCGCAATCTGATCAATGAAATGACGGCCAGCGAAGGCGTTGCGGTCGACTCACGCCAGGCGAGCGACACACAGTCGCTCAAGACCGATCGAATGCGAGTGAAATTCACGCAGGGCCAAGCCGCTCCGAATCGATCGGGCCGATTCGCTCCGCAATCGGTTGAACAGCAAGAGGTTGAGAGCGCGGAGACGCTCGGGCCGGCGACGATTGAGTCGAAGACGGCGAACGAGATGATGATGCTCGCTGCAAACAAGTTCGAAGCGCAAATCGGGGCCAACGGACACCTCCAGAAGCTTCTGGGTCACGGGGGAGTCAACGTTCGCCGGGTGATTGCCAACGGCGCTCCGCAAACGGTTCGGGCCAAAGAAATGACCGCGAGTTTTGATTCCCGCGGCCAGTGGGAAAACGTCGATGAAAGCGGGGGCGTCCAGTTTCAGCAGGCAGACCGTCAAGCCACGGCCGCCCATGCAACCATCGCTCGTCCGACCGACACCATCACGCTCGACGGTTCGCCCGCGGTTTCCGATTCGATGAGCCGCACGACTGCGGCAAATGTGACGATCAACCAGAGCTCGGGGGAAATCCACGCCAGCGGCCATGTTGTCTCCACCTACATCCCGGCCGCGCAAAACGGCGCAGTCGGGCTCAGCGGCGGGGTCGCGAACATTTCCGCGGAGGCGCTTTCCGGCTCGGTTCAGGCCGGACAGGTCACCTACAGGGGCCATGCCCGGTTGTGGCAAGGGGACGCGGTACTCGATAGCGAGCAGATCGAGGTTTGGCGAGACGGCCAGAAATTGATAGCCACCGGGCACGTCGTCGCGGTATTTCCCCAGGCATCTGGCCCGCTGGCTTCGATGCCGGGCGTGCACTCCCCTAGCAGCAGCGCCTCGGAATCGAAGCCGACACTATGGAAGATCCTGGCGCCGTCTCTCACCTACTGGAACGAGCAAGGGCGCGCGCACTTCGAAGGCGGTGTGGTTGCCCGCTCCGACCAGGGCTCGCTCGAATCGCGCACTCTGGACGCATTCCTGGCGCCAGCGGCAGCCGGCGGTACCTCAGGAGCCCGCGAGTTGAGCCGCGTGCTGGCCCAGGGGAACGTCGTCGTACGGGAAGGCGATCGCCGTGGCACGGCGGAGCAGGCCGAATATACCGCCGCCGAAGGAAAATTCGTTTTGTCGGGCGGCCGGCCCACTTTGGCAAATGCCTCGAGCGATGATACGGCGACCGGCCATTCGTTGACCTTCTTTGTAGCGAATGATACGATTTTGGTTGATTCCCAGGAAGGTTTGCGCACGGTTACGACGCACCGGGTTGAGAAATGAACCCGCATGTTGAGACTCCAGGCGGCCGATCTCAGGAAGTCGTATAGGGGTCGCAAGGTCGTCGACGATGTCAGCCTGGAAATTCAACAGGGTGAAGTAGTTGGGCTGCTCGGGCCGAACGGCGCAGGAAAGACGACTACGTTTTACATACTGGTCGGGCTGGCACGCCCCGATTACGGGCGTGTTCTGCTGGATGGCGAAGACATCACCGACCTTCCGATGTATCTTCGGGCCCGCAGCGGCATCAGCTATCTTCCCCAGGAACCTTCCGTCTTTCGCAAGCTGAGTGTTGAAGAGAATCTGATGGCCGTTCTCGAGACTCTCTCGGTCACCCCGGAACAGCGGCGTGACCGCGTCGAGGAACTTCTGGCCCAAATGGGACTCGAAGGGGTGCGTTACAGCCAGGCCCATGTGCTATCGGGCGGCGAGCGTCGGCGCTTGGAGATTGCCCGGTCCCTAGTCTTGTCCCCTTCCTTTATACTCTTAGACGAACCGTTTGCGGGCATCGATCCGCTCACCGTGGTGGATATACAAAAGATTGTTGCTGACTTAAGTGAGTCGGGCATCGGTGTGCTGGTCACCGACCACAACGTGCGTGATACACTGGCAGTTACAAATCGCGCCTACATCATTAGCGAAGGCAAAATCCTCGCGGCGGGAAAACCTGCAGAGCTCTCCGCCAACGCCGATGTTCGTCGCATCTATCTCGGAGAAGGCTTCCGTCTGAACTGATTTATGAACTGGCTCGCGCCCAAACTACACCTCCGGCTGGCTCAGAAGCAGATTTTGACGCCGGGGCTCGTCCAGATGGTCAGCGTGCTCGCGCTCAACCGCCTGGAACTGCGCGAGATGATCAATCAGGAGATTATGGCCAATCCGGTTCTCGAAGAGGTGGCCGACGACGGCGTCGGAGTGGACAGCTATACCGATGAAGCCTTCCTAAAAAAGGAAACCGAAAAAGTTCCCGAAACCGAAGCAGCCAATCCTTTCGATGAGTTCGATTTCGGCTCATTCTTCACGCAGTACCTCGATACGGGCGCCGAGCGCGCCGCCGGAGGCGAGCACGAGGAAATCGAAAAGCCGTCCTTCGACAAGTTCCTGTCGTCGCCGGCGAGCTTGACCGATCATCTCGCCTGGCAACTGAGCGTAAGCATTTCGACCGAGACAGTGCGCAAAATCGCCGAAGCGATCATCGGCAACCTCGACGAGAACGGCTACCTCACGGCAACGCTCCAAGAGATTGCCCAGTCGGGGAACTACTCCATGGAGGACGTGGAAGAGGCTCTGGCGCTGGTGCAAGAATTTGACCCGCCCGGAGTCGGCGCCCGCGATTTGCAAGAGTGCCTTCTCATCCAGATCAAATTGCTCGACCCACAAAATGCCCTGGCCCGCCAGATCATCACCGATCATCTGAAGCTCCTGCAAAACAACCAGCTGAAGGAAGTCGCCCGGGCGCTCAACCGGCCCGTGGAGCTGGTAAAGCGCGCCGTGGATGTGATTAAGCGCCTCGACCCGAAGCCGGGCCTGCGCTACAACAAGACCGAGCCGCGTCTGGTTGAGCCCGACGTTCAATTCCGCAAAGAAGATGGCGAGTGGCAAGTCTTCATGAACGATGACGATGTCCCTCAGCTTCGCCTGAGCCCCACCTATCGCCGGTTGCTGGCGCGCGATGCCGCCGATCGGGATGTCCGAAACTATGTCAAAGAGCGTTTCACCGCCGCCATTCAATTGATGAAAAATATCGAGCAGCGCAAGCACACCATTCTGCGGGTCTGCCAGTCCATCCTGCGCCGCCAGAAGGATTTTCTCGACTTCGGTCCCGACCAGCTGAAGCCCATGATGATCAAGGAAGTTGCCGAAGAAGTGGGCGTGCATCCTTCCACCGTGAGCCGAGCGGTGGCGAACAAGTACGTGCACACCCCGCAGGGCGTGCTCGAGCTGCGCAGCTTCTTCTCTGAATCTGTGAACGGCCCGCAGGGCGCGGAGATGTCTTTGCTGTCCCTGAAGCGGCGCGTAAAACAAATGATCGAAGAGGAAGACGCCACGCACCCCTTGACGGACGAGCAGATCACCAAGAAGCTCGGCGAAGAAGGCATCCACGTCACCCGCCGCACCGTTGCCAAATACCGCGAAGACCTCCGCATCCCCAGCACGCACCGCCGCCGGGTGAAAGCCTGACCGGCCTGCCGTGCCGCGTTCGGAAAAGAAAACTGATTCCCGGCAACTGGTAATCCTGACGGGCCTGTCAGGCTCCGGCAAGGGGTCGGTCCTCAATACGTTTGAAGATCTGGGGTTCTACTGCGTCGACAATCTGCCTGTGGCTCTGATTCCTACCTTCACCGAGCTCTACAGCGAGGGCCGCGGCGAAATCTCCCGGGCCGCCCTTTTGGTGGATGCGCGCGAGGGCGAACGAATCGAAGAGCTGCCCGCGATTTATCGTGATCTCAAGGGCAAGCATCCGGCCACGCTTGTCTTTATCGAAGCAAGCGACGAAGCGCTCCAGCGCCGTTTCAGCGAAACGCGCCGGCCACATCCCCTCGGCAATGGCAGCTCGGTTCTCCAGGGCATTCGCGAAGAGCGGCGGCGCATGGCTCCCATCCGACGGCTTGCGGACGTGGTGATCGATACGACCAAGCTCAATGTTCACGAACTCCGTGAACTCGTCATCGAACGCTTCGAAAAAACTGGCGGGAGGCCGCTGCTGGTATCCGTGGTCAGCTTTGGTTTCCGTTATGGCATTCCCGCCGATGCTGATTTGGTCTTTGACGTGCGCTTTCTTCCGAACCCGCACTTTGTACCACGGCTCCGTCCTTATAGCGGTAAGGATCGACCGGTAGCGCGCTACATCCAGTCGTTTCCCCAAACCGGCGAGTTTTTGCGGCGCATTGAGAGCCTGCTCGCCTATTTGATCCCGCACTACATCCGCGAAGGCAAAAGCTATCTGACGGTCGCGCTGGGATGCACGGGCGGGCGGCATCGTTCGGTGGCGCTGGCGGAGGTGATCCGCCGCGCACTGGAAAGCAAGGGATTTTCCGCCAAGGTCGTCCACCGCGACCTGGACAAGTCGGTCTCCTGAGGCTCTCGGCGGCTTCTTTATTGCAACGGTGGCGGGGGCACCAGCGGCAAGCGGCGCGGTTCGCCATGGAACCCGCGAATCTCGACGTCGTCGAGCAGGATCGACGGCGCGATGAGCGTGCTGGGGATTCCCTCCTCGACCGAACCAAAAGAACCGAGCGCGGTTCCCAAAAGGCCGCCCCCTGCGTTTTGCATGTAGGTGTAAACGGCCGAGTCGTTGCCGATCGCCAGCATGTTGCGCAAACTGCGCAGCGTGAGCCCGTCAATTACACCGCCACGTACCATCTCTTCGCGGCCGTCGGCCACATACAGGCGATAGACCAGCAGCGGCATGCGCTCTCCGTTGCCGAGGCCGCCAGCCATCTCGCCGACGAAATCGGAAAAGTCCTCCTGCTGCAAAGCCGCGATGGCCGGATTGGCCATGCGCTTTATTTCCAGGCACCACTGGTGGCCGTCGTCCCGGCATGCCTCGATAAACTTCTTGCGCAGATCGGCTGGGCTGAGCGCTTGGGACGACTGAAAGAACAGATTGCTGCTGAGTGGCGCGGGATCAGAAAGCATCGCCGAGCGCGCGTGGCCGTTCGAGGCATAGAAATCGGGGCCGGGACGGCGCGACATCAGCAGATTCTTCAAGATCCCGTTTTCGGCGATCGTGACGCGCTCACCCGGCACGCCTTCCGCGTCCAGGTTGTAGCCGCCCAAAAGCGGAGTACCTTGGAAATCTTTGGCCGTCGGATCGTCCACCAGCGTGACGCCGGTGGGCAGGACGCGCGTGCCCACGCGGCCGGTCCATTCATTGCGGCCGCCGTAACGATCCAGGAATTCATCGAGCGCGTTGGTTGTCGCCAGCGGCGCGCGCGCGCCAGAAAGCGAGGGCTCGAGAACCTGCGCGAGCATGGCCGCCGCAGCGGGCGCGTCGAAAAGCACTGGGCCGGTGTAATCGGGCACCAGCGCCGCATCGCGCTCGCCCGTGAGATCGCCGGCCGCCTGCGTCAGAGACTTGGCCACGGCGGCGGCGTCGGGCAGGCCAGCCGGATCGGCCGCGTAGAAGGCGTAGAAATCATCGAGCGGCATGCCGTCTTCGGCTTCCGTGTCCATTCCGGCTTCGATGCCGGCAATGCGCTGCGACTCCCGAATGATCGTGCCTTCGCTCGTCATACGATAGCTTGTCGTATAGAGGAGCGAATAGGTGACGCGCGTGCCATACAGCTGTGGGAAGTTTTGCAGCACCGCCGACGCCCGGCGCGCCTCGCCTTCCCAGTCGCGGGAGGTCCAATCGGGCTCGATGCGCGGATCAACCTTCACGACGGGCTCGGCCTGCGCGAAATCGTCGATTTCAGGCGGCTTGGTGAGGCTGCGCAGAAAGGCTTCCTTAAGCGACATCTGCGTGACGGCCTCCTTGTAAGCTTGATCGGTCGCAAGCCACAGATCCTGGCGCAGCGAGTTGTAGTCGCGATCGATGCCAACCTGACCGGTGCGGCCGAGAAAGCCCTGGAAGCCATCCTCGCTAAGGAAATTCGAGCTGTCCAGATGATAGTTCCCGACGCGCACGTCGACCACCATCCGGCGGATGCGTGAGGTGGAGCTGGATAGCAGGGCGCCGAACGACGCCGTAACGGTGCGCAGATCCACATCGATCAATCGGTACTCGATGTAGAACGGCTTTTCCACTCCGGGCAGCACCAGCCGGGTGCGCGAGCGTTCCATTTCGTCGCGCATGGCGCGGAGGGTCTGGTCCTTGTCGCCGGGGGGAATCGTGAGCGCGTGCTGGTCATCGGGACGAGCGGCCGGGCGGTTGGCAAGAGCCGGCCCGGCCGAGAGCAGCACAGCGCACCATGCCATCGAGAGTCGGAGTTTCACCGCTGCTGCTCCTTCGCTTCCGGATCATGAGCCGGGGGGGGAAGGATCGGCGGCCGGTCGGTCGAAGTTTCCTTCTTGGCGAATTCCATCTCGGAAATGAGGATCGCGGGCGATACTGCCGAGACCGGAACGGATCCCGATTCGGCGCCGCAATAGCCGTTGAAAACCTCCTGCTTGTCGCTGGTGGCCACGATCTTCGAAAGCGAAACCAGCGGAGTGCCCACGATGTTCACGCCGCGCACCAGCTGGTCCGGGCGCCCGTCGGAGAAGACCCGATAAACGACGAGCGGAGTGACCTGAAAGGCTTGCGGCTGGCCGCGACCAGTGAACGTGAAGCCGCCCTCGATATCATCGATCAGCAGCCCGTAGGGAAGGTGCTGCTCCCGCACCAGGGCGACCAGTTTCTGGCGCAGCTCGGCGAAGGGCACGCCATTCGAGCTGGACACGATCAGATTTCCCTGGCGGGCGACGGGCGTGTAGCCAAGCTGGCGGCGCCCGTGGCCATTGGAATGCGGAATATCCATGAGCGGCGATCGCGACATCAGGAATGTCTTGAGCACGCCTTTGTCGACCAGCAGGGTGCTGGTCGCGGCAACCCCTTCGTCGTCGAACGGGTAACTGCCAAGCAGCATCTGTCGATCAAGAGTCTTTTCGGTCGGATCATCCTTGATGGAGATGAAGTCCGGCATGATCTGTTCGCCGATTTTGCTGGTGAAGGTTTGCCCCTCGGCAATGTCCTTCTGTCGGAAGCCCTCGACGCGATGGCCGAAAACCTCGTGGAAGAAGACGGCCGCGGCGCGCCCAGTGAGCAGCGTCGGCCCGGCGTACGGATCGGCCAGCGGCGCCTGATCGAGAGCCTCCATTTCATGAATCAGCTTTTGAACCGCTGCGGAAATGGTTTTGTCGTCCGGCGCGTCCTTCGGATCAAGCCAATCAAAATTCGTGTAGCGATCGATATCCATCCCGTCGGGAGCTTTGCTTTGCACGAAGAGCTCGAGTCGATAATGCGCTTGCCCGAAGGCGATCTTAGCGCCCTCGGTGTCGGTCTGATACTGGTTCATGCCCAGTGCCGTGAATGTGACGATCGAATTCAGCGTGTAAGGCGATTGGCTGAACGCCGCGGTGTAACGACGTACGCGATCTTCCCAAGGCTTGCGGTCCACCTGAATGTCTACGCGCGGTCCGATCGAAACGTGCGGAGCCTCGGCCGAAAAATCCGGCGCAGCGCCTTCGGCAGTCTGCACCTCGATTTGCTGGCTGGTTTTCACTTTGATCAGCGCTTCCGACGCAGCCCGATACTGGCGATCGGTTTCGCGCCAGATTTCGCGCCGCAGCACGGGGAGGTCGTCATCGAGCGAAACCGTGGTGCCCGGACTGGTCCAGCTGGGCTGGCGGTCGCCGATCTTGTGCGTGCTGTCGAGTTGATAGCTGCCCACACGGCTCTGCACTTCGAGCCAGCGCCCGCGGTCCTCGGAACTGGAAAGCAGCGCGCCGTTCGAACCGGAGACTTCCGCGTAGTTGCGATCGGAAACCGTGTAGCTGAGGAAATAGGTGGCCGGATCGGCCTTGGAAAGCGCCGCAAAGGAGCGATCGAGCTCGCTTTGCATGGCGCTTAGCACGGGCGGCATCGGCGCTGAACCGTCGCGCGCGCGATCGGCGGCCGGACAGGCCCAGGCAGAAACAGACACAACCGAGCTGATCAGCAGAGTTCTAAGACCGAGTTCGCTTTTCATCGCAGCACAAAGTCCATCAGTTTAAGATAGGATCGGCTCGATTCCCAGTGAAAAGCCGAATCTGTTGCTTGTTCGGCTAGCCGGGGGGAACTACCCAGGTTCCACAGGCGAAAGGAGGTTGGATGCGGGCAATGGTCGTTCGGCGGTATGGGCCCCCGAACGTTCTCGAGGTCGAGCAGCTTCCCGATCCCCAGCCGAAGGCTGGGGAGGTGCTGATCCGCGTCAAAGCGATCGGCGTCAATTTCGCCGACCTGCTGCAGCGCATGGGGCTCTATCCCGGAGTGCCCAAGCCGCCGTTTGTCCCGGGCCTTGAGATCGCCGGGGTCATCGAAAAGGTTGCTGACGGATTGCGACAGACTGAAGGCGAGCGGCTCGGGCCCGGAGATGCTGTCATCGCCCTTACAGATTGCAATGCGTACGCGGAATGGATCGTCGTGCCTGCCAAGCAGGTCTACCAGCTGCCGCCGGGCATGAGATTTGAAGATGCTGCCGCGATTGCGGTCAATTACCTGACGGCCTATCACTCGATGTTCGTCATGGGCAATCTGCAGCCGGGGGACCGCATTTTAATCCATGGCGCCGCGGGGGGAGTGGGCGTGGCGGCCGTGCAGCTGGCGCACGGCCACAAGCTCGTGACTTTCGGCACGGCGGGACCGACCAAGCAGGAATTCCTGCGCAAGATCGGCGTCGATCACGCCATCGATTACCACAAGAGCGATTTCGTCGAGGTGGTGCGAAAATTCGCGCCCGACGGAATCGAAATGGTGATGGATCCCATCGGGGGCAGATCTCTCGCGCGCAGCCGCCAGTGTCTGGGGCCAACCGGACGGCTGGTGGTCTTCGGGCTCGCCGAAGCGGCGGGCACCAGCGGAAGGCGAAACCTGATCAGAGCGCTCAAGGCGCTGGTCCAGACACCGCGATTTCATCCGCTGAAATTGATGTCGGAGAACCTGACGGTCATCGGCGTCAGCATGGGAAGGCTGGCCTCGCGCGGCGCGCTCCTTCGACACGAGATGGCGCAAATCTTCCGAATGTATGGCGAAGGCAAGATTAGACCCGTCCTCGCCAAAACCTTTCCGCTCGATCAAGCCGCCGCCGCGCATCAGTTTATTCATGACCGAAAGAACATCGGCAAAGTGATTCTCTCGGTGCGATAGGCATCGGAAGCCTGGACTCGTCACCTCGAGCCGTCTGCGGCCGGACCAGGGTCCGCTCTTTTCCGACTTCTAGCGGGACACGCTCTTTCGGGGGGAACGAAGATCAGGGGCCAGCACATCCACCTGGTCGAAAGGGATCTCTTCGTATTCTGCGCTGGGGAATGCCTTCTTGAGTTCATTGCGAAACGCGCCGACGTTGCCGGCGAGCACCAAATCGAGATTGTCCGCGCCCAGATATTCTTCGGCCATCGCCTTCACCTGTGCCGAACTGACACTGCGGACACGCTGGGGATAGGTGCTGTTGTAGTCGGCGGGCAGGTCGTAAGCGGCTGCCGTGAGCACCCGGCCGGCGACCTGCTCGGCCGTTTCCGACTGGATGGGGTACACCCCGGCAAGATAGTCCCGCGCAAAATCCATCTCTTTGCTGGTGACCTCCCCGCTCGACATCCTGGCAATCAAATCCACGACGAGCTTGGTGGCGTCCACGGTCGTCGCCGTGCGCGTGTAGGTCGCTACGGCAAACGATCCTGCGTAGCGATGCGGATTGAACGACGAATACGCACTATAGGTGAGTCCCTTCCTGACGCGCACCTCCGTATTCAACCTGCTGTTGTAGCCGCCGCCGAAGATGCGATTCATGACCAAGACGGGGATGTAGTTCGGATCGCCGCGGCGTATGCCCAGTTTGCCCACGCGAATCTGCGTTTGCACCGCGTCTGGCTTGTCGATGAGCCAGATGTGCAGCCCGGAAATCGGTTCCGGCGCGGCTGGAGCGCCGGCGACCACGTCCAGCTTCGGCCATGCGCCGAAATATTTCTCCGCCAGCTGAAAAGCCTCCTGCGGCGTCACATCCCCCGCAAAGGCCAGCAGCGCCTGGTTGGGCGCGTAATTGGCGTCGTGGAATTTGACGAACTGGGCGGGCTCGAATCGCTTGGCGGTTTCCGGCGTGCCCTCCTCGGGCCAGCCGTACGGCGAGCGGCTGTATAAAACGCGATTGAAGACCACGGTGGCCAAATACTCCGGATCGGAATACTGCACGGTGAGCCCGGAGAGAAGCTGCTGACGCTGGCGTTCGAGTTCCTCGAGCTTGAACGAAGGGTGCAAAACGACGTCCGCCATCAAGTCCAGCCCGGTATCCACGTCTTTTTTCACTACGTTGAGAGTGACGGTGGTCGAATCCTTGCCCGCCTCGGCCATGAGCGAGCCGCCGACATAATCGATTGTCTCGGCAATCTCGCGCGCCGAGCGTTTTTGGGTTCCCTGGGTCAGCAGGTTGGCCGTCATCTCGGCAACGCCAGGCGTGTCTTTTGGATCTTTGGTGCTCCCCGCCGAGAGGATCACCAGTTGTGCGGCCAGCGCGGGCTGACTGTGGTCGGCAACGACAAAGACGCGCAGCCCGTTCGCGAGTGTTTTCCTGGCCGCTTTGGGAAACAGAAATTCACGCGGCGCTCCGGCGGGCGGCATCTCGGGAACCAGCTTCACCCCGGGAGGCACAATCCCCGTGCCATTTTTCTCGGTGGCTTGCTGCTCGGGGCTCGAGGGCGCTTCATCGGAAGGCGATTCAGGCTGTTGAGCCGAGGCAGCGCTCGCAACAAGGGCGAGCAACGCGAGCGAAGGAATCCAGAACGTTTTTGTGCGCTT
Organism: Candidatus Acidiferrales bacterium; assembly: GCA_030037525.1. Lineage (GTDB taxonomy): Bacteria > Acidobacteriota > Terriglobia > Acidiferrales > UBA7541 > Palsa-295. Next base: position 15,565 of record JASHRC010000070.1, read on the forward strand.
CACGAGTGCTCCTACTGAGCCTGGGCGGCAGGCGTTATGATCAAAACGGTAGCCCGCTCGGGAACAAAATACTCCTTCGCTACGCGCTGAATATCCTCGGGCGTGACCGCGAGATAGCGCTCCAGCTCGGTGTTAACCAACCCTGGATCCTTGCCAATCACGGCCGCCGCCTCGATGGCCACCGCCTTTTCTTCATCCGTATCGCGCCCCAGCACGAAGCTGGAAATCTCCTGATTCTTCGCTTTCTGGAGCTCCTGCCGATCGACGGGCTTATCCTTCAAAGTGTCCAGAACACCGATAACGGCTTTTTCCCCGTCGGCCGGCATGTGTCCCGGATTCATGATCGCGTAGGCCCAGAAGAGGTTGGGATCCTCGGTGAAATTTCCGAAGCCCGCGGACTGCACGGCGATCTGGTCCTTGTATACAAGCGCCTGATACAGGCGGCTGCTTTCGCCAGCAGCGAGAACATTCGAAGCGAGATCGAGGGGATAGGCATCGGGTGCATACCGGGCGGGAATCTTGTAGCCGATCACAACCGCAGGCAGCGGCGTATTCGTGTAAGACTTATCGACCACGCGCTCGGAAGTTTGCGGCGGCTCGGGCGTGCGGCGCCGCGGGATCGGCCCGGATGCGGGGGGGATCCCGTCGAAATATTCGTGCGTCCACCGGAGCGCCTGCTCGGAATTGAAATCGCCAGCGATCACCAGCGTCGCATTATTGGGCTTGTAGTAGGTATTGAAGAAATTGCGCACATCCTCGAGCGTCGCTTTCTCCAGATCGGCGATGCTGCCAATCGGCGTGTGATGGTAACCGTGCACGGTGAACGCCGCCGCGCGCAGGTCTTCTTCGATGGCCCCGTAGGGCTGATTATCGACCCTCACGCGGCGTTCCTCCTCGACTACCTGCCGCTCGGATTTGAAATTGGCTTCATCAACGTTCAAGCTGCCCATCCGGTCGGCTTCCAGCCAGAGCACGCGCTCGAGGTAATTGCTGGGGAAAGTCTCGAAGAAATTCGTGGTGTCGTCGCCGGTTTCGGCATTGTCGAATCCGCCGGCAGCTTCGATGATGCGTGAATGCTCATCTGGCCCTACGTGCGCCGAGCCTTTGAACATCAGGTGCTCGAAAAGATGAGCAAAGCCAGTGTGGCCGGGCAGTTCGTCCTTCCCTCCCACGTGATACCACATCTGCAGATTCACGACCGGAACGGCGTGCTCTTCGAGCAGAATGACTTCGAGGCCATTGGCGAGCTTGTGCGGGGTGAACCGGAGCACCGGCGGGCGCGCGTCGGCGGGAAGCGATTGCCCGGCCAGAGGCGCGACAAGAATCGAACCTAGAAAAAGCAGGGACGCCACGCGCCGAACGACAGTGTCTAAAGTCAGTCTCCTCATCGCCATCCTCGCCCCCTGCCCACGAGCGCTTGAAATGACCCGTCAGGTGCCTCCGCCAGTATCACGAGACTCCGTCAGGGTGTCAAACCTCCGTGCGACCGGCTGCAGTCAAAAAAACGTTCCCTGCCCTGGGGAAAGCTCGTGCCGGCTGGCTCGCTAGCGGGTGTTTCCCGATTCGCGGCGGCACCCGCTCGGTCGCATTGCTCGAGAGAGAGATCTGTGCTGCCATGGAGAGGATAGGCTTTCGCCCTTCTGTGAGGCAGGCATGCGTCATGTTGGCAATCTGGTGGCAGTCTTGGTCGTCGCGCTGATTGTAGGGTGGATCTATAAATCCTACCTCAAAAACCAGCAAGCTGCGCCGATCGCGCACCCCCGGCAGACCATCGACGCCATCGGTGTCCAAAACGACCTGCTCGCAATCGCCCAGGCCGAACGAATGTATCAGGTCGAGCACAATGCCTACGGCTCGCTCGACGATCTGGTCTCGAGCGGCACAATGAACAGGAAGACGTCCGGGCGCGACGGCTACAGTTACGAAGCCGAAGTCTCACCCGAGGGTTTCCGCATCGTCGCGCATTGCCCGAGCGACGCCGTTCCCGGTTGCACGAATTACGCCGTGGATCAAACCATGCAGGTCGCGCCCACGCCCTAATCTTGAATTTCCCTTTCCATTCGCCTGCCCGCTCCTCCCAGGCAGAGCGCATCGCTGTGCTAGAATGGCCGCATCGTGCAAAAAGTCCTGCAAAGTCTTGTGCAGCTGCAAAGTATCGACGTGCGGGTGGGCGAGGTCCGGGCCCGGTTGGCCCGCTTCCCCAGGAGAATTGCCGAGCTGGACCAGCGCATCGCCGCCGCGAAGGCGGATGTCGATACGAGCAAAGCCGCCCAGTTCACCTCCATCAAAGAACGTAAGAAGTACGAGTTGGATGTGGAGCAATGGAAGGAACGCGTCCGCAAGTACAAGGACCAGGGCTCACAGATCAAGACCAACGAAGCCTACCGCGCGCTCCAGCATGAAATCGAGCTCGCCGAGCAGGAGATCGCCGAGGCCGAGGACCGCCTGCTCGAGAAAATGGTGGCCGGCGAGGAATACGATCGGCGCATTCGGGCGTCGGAAAAATCGCTGACGGAAATCGAAGCGGCAACAAGGGTCGAGCGCACAAAAATCGAATCCGACAAAGCCGCTGCGGAACGAGAGCTCGGTGAATTAAACGCCGATCGCGAGCGGGCCGTCGCGCAAATTCCCGAAAATGTTCTCGACAATTACACGCGCATTGCCAAAAAACACGACGGCATCGCGCTCACGGAAATCCGGGATGAACGGTGCAGCTCGTGCGGCATGATGATCCGCCCCCATGTGATTCAGGAACTCCGGCGCGCCACGGGCGAAGAACTGTTCCACTGCGAAACGTGCACGCGCATTTTCTATAACCTTGAACAATCGGCATCCGCGGCTGCGTCCATATCCGCCTCTTCGAACAGTGAAATCCAGTAGAAATAGCCAATCGAAGTTCGCCCCAACCTGCTTGCGCCGATGCGCATGAGCCGTCGAGCGAAAATCAGGCCGCCCCAAGGCGCCCGCTTGTTTTCCGAAACGGATCCCAAAGTTCCCGCATCGGGGGTCCACATTGCCCACATCGACGGCGCTTCGCGCGGCAACCCGGGCCCAGCGGCCTATGCGGTCGTGATCTGCAATCCAGCCGGGGAGGTGGTCCTCGAACTCGCCAAACGTCTGGGTCTAGAAACCAACAATGTCGCCGAATACTACGCGTTGCTGGCCGCGCTTGATTACGCCACCAGCCGTGGCATCGGCGCGCTGCGGGTTCGCAGCGATTCCGAGTTGCTCGTCCGACAGATGCAGGGCCGCTACAAAGTGAGAAGCGCGGATCTCAGGCCTCTCTACGAACGCGCCTCCAAGCTCGCCCGCCAGCTCGCTTACTTCGCCATTGAGCACGTGCCCCGCGAGCAGAATCGCGATGCCGATCGACTCGCCAATGTCGCGCTTGACTCCGGCAATCGTTCGACCGTCGCCAGAAAGCCGGAGCCCGCGAATTCGGAGGGTCGGACGCGTCGAATCCAGGCGCGGTTCACCAACGGAGTTTTTATCCCCGCCGAGCCCGTGGAGCTGCCGGAAGGCAGCCAGATCGTCCTCGATCTTCATATCCCGCCGGGCAGGTAATCGTTCGGGCACATTCGGTTCGCCCTCCCTATATGACGCGCAACTTGTTGGTACTAAGGCTCTATTGTCGCTCGACGGCCGTGCCGGCACCCTAGGCTGGCCGGAGACGCTATTGATCAGCCTGCCCGAAGCACTGCCCATTACGCTCGTTCTTGCCGTACTGGTAAGCGTCTTTCTGTCTCTGGAGAGACAGGGGCCCGTCGTGCGGGTCCGCCTGTGGGCCTATGCCTGGGCGCTGACCTTCCTCCACTTTTTTGCGCGTGCCTTGGAGAGCCAGGGCGGGCTGGTTCAAAGGATCATCACCCCGATCGACTTTGAATCGCTCGAACTTGCTGCTCTGGTCTTCCTCGCTTCCTTCATCTTCGAGGCCGACGCCCGGGCGAAGCGTATCGCCTTCCTGGTGACGCTGGGCTTGCCGTTCGCGGCGCACGCCATGCTCATCGCCTTGAATGTTGGCTCCCCGGCGATGCGGGCGGCAGTGCTCATTCCCGCGATTTTGGCTGCCATCAGTTTCCTGTTCTTCGGGCCCCCGCATCGCCGCTTTCACCACAAGGCCGGCATGATGGTGATCGCAGCGGTTGGATTGTGGTCCGTGCGCGCGCAGGCGCACGGCGACGCTTGGACCCCCATCGTCTCCCTTCTCGCCACGAGCTTCGGCCTGTGCGCCGTCTACTACGGCAAACTGTATCGTCGTTCCTCGCTGGGGGTGGTTACAACGACGGTAGGTTTTATCGCCTGGGGCGCGGAATATCCGCTCGGAATGCTCATCCACAACCTCTCGTCGAGACTGCAGCTGAACCTCGACTTCTGGAATGTGCCCAGGATTCTCGTTGCGCTTGGCATGGTCTTGACCCTGCTCGAAGAGAAGACTCGCGTGTTCGAAGAAACCAGCTCGCGTGCTCAGGCCGAGACGTTGCTGCTGCAACGCCTGTCGCAAATCACCTCGCGCCTGCTGGCGGGAAACGAACCCGGTGCGCTGTGCGGAGAGGTTGTCACCGCCATTACCGAAGCAAGCAGCTTTCGCCACGCGGCTCTGTTTCTTCTGGGCGAGGATCGCAAGTTCTATCTCGCCGGGCTCAGCGGCTTTAGCGCTCAAGAAGCCGAAACGCTCGAGGTTCATTCGAGCAGCTATGCCATGGAGGCGGTGAAACGGCGGCGCGACCAGGCCAGCGGACCCGCCGCGAAGTCCTTCCGCATATCGGATACGAGCGACCTCACCCTGATCCCCATGGTCTCCTGGCGTGGCTCCGATGTCGGTTGCCTGTACGCAGCGGATTCACGTCGCCCGGGGGGTCCGGATTCGCGCGAGATGTTCAATCTGGAAGTATTCGCGTCCGACCTGGCGGTGACATTCGAAAATGTCCGCCTGCACCAGCATCTGGTCCGTTCGGAAAAGCTCGCTGGGCTCGGCCAGCTCGTTGCGGGCGTGGCGCACGAACTGAATAATCCGCTGACCGGAATCATTGGCTACACGGACCTGCTTTCCGAGGAAGTGCGGGAAACGAACCCGCGAAAGCGAATCGAGAAACTCGGCAATGAAGCGCGGCGCATGAAGAGAATTCTCGACGGGCTGCTGCGCTTTGGCCGCCAAAATGGCTCGGCGCAGCGGTCGACGCCGCTTGAGCCGGTGCTTCGCGACGTGGTCCAGCTCCGCGAATACCATCTGCACGCGCACGGCATATCTCTCGATATGCAGCTGGAGCCCGTGCTGGCGTCCCTGGGAATCTCGGAAGACGAGTTGAAACAACTCCTGCTCAACATCCTGAACAACGCCATCGATGCGGTGGAAGAAAGTGCCCAGCGCGAAATTCGCATTCGCGCGTCGAGCGATTCCGGGCGCGCCATCATCCGCTTCGAAGACACCGGCCCGGGCTTTACCGACATGGCCCGCGCCTTCGATCCGTTCTATACGACCAAGCCGGTCGGCAAGGGCACCGGTCTCGGCCTCAGCATCTGCTACGGAATCGTGCAGGAATGCAACGGCGAGATTACCATCGGCAACATAAGCCCCTTCGGCGCCTGCGTCACCATCGATCTGCCCTTCGCCGCGCCACAGTCGGCCATCGCTCAGCCCGTCAGCGCCATCTGGTGGTAAGACCTGCTTCTTGAGGGCTCGCTATTGATTTGCCGCCGGCTAGGGTCTGGACCGATTGCTCATTGATCGTGGCCAAATACGGAGCCCCCAGAACAGGAGGCGCAGGGGCCACTGAAATGAGGCCACTGTCGTGGCCCGTTCGCCGGCCCGCCCGCTTGAGCGAAAACCACGTTTCCACACCTTGGGCGGATAGGCAAGCAGCTGCCGCCAGGACGGATAGACCCGCAACAAGTGCGCGCTTCATGGCTCGGTTCTCCTTTCCAATCCAGTAAGTTGTGGCGTCACACGAATCCCTTGCGCTGGTCGATCGGGCGCCATGCTGAAATCGACCGAGAAACACCGAGCGACCTGCTTTTGGGAAGTTAGTACGGACGCTCTATGGGCCGCCGCGCAGCCAGCCGCTATGGTAGCCGTTTGAGGAACCGGTGACAGACTTCCTCGCCAAGCTACCCACGACGTTGGTCCTTGCCGTTGTGGTGGGGACCTTCCTCATCCTTCGAAAGCACAGCTCCGGCGTGAGGGTGCGTCTGTGGACCGGGGCCTGGGCTCTCATCTTTTTGCATTTCTTTGCGCAAGCATTTGAGACGCGCACCGGCAGGATCGAGCAGCTCGTCCAGTCGGTCGACCTGGCTGCTCTGGAACTCTCGGGCATCGTCTTTGTAGTGTCGCTCGCGCGAGCCGGCGAAGATCGTTTGCGGCGGTTTTTGATGCTGACTGCCCTCGGCGTCCCAGCCGCGTTCCATGCCTTTGCCGCCACCTTCGACTGGCATGTCCACTGGGTGCTGGCGCTCGCCGTGGCGAGTGTCGCCATTAGTGCTGCCGCCGGCGCATTGTTCGCGACCGAGCGGCCTGGCACCTTCCAATTCGCCCTCGCGCTCCTCATCCTCGCGGCAGGCTTCTGGGCCGTCAAAATGCAGCTTGCGGGGAGGCCGGATTTTGCTGTGAACGCCTTCCTGACCGGCACGTTTTCGCTCTCGGGCGTGCTTTTCTGGGGCCGCTACTTGCGCCGCTCGCCAGGCGTGGTCATCGCGGCAGGCGGATTCGTTGCCTGGGGCGCGGTGTTTCCCCTTGCCACGGCGCTCGCCTACGACTTGCCGAAATTGCAGATAAACCCTGAGATCTGGAACGTTCCCAAGTTCTTTGTCGCCTTCGGGATGGTCCTCACCCTGGTCGAAGAAAAGTCGCGCATCATCGAGAGCGCTCGGGAGCGCGAACGCGCCGAAAATCTTCTGCTCTCCCGGTTGTCCCAGATCAGCTCGCGCCTACTGACGGGAAAGGATCCCACCGCTCTGGTCGCCGAAATCGTCACTGCCCTTACCGAAGCGAGCAGCTTCCGTCAGGCCGCCTTGTTACTGGTCACCGCACCCAATTCCGTGCAGCTCGCCGGATCGAGCGGGCTCTCCTTGAGCGAGCAGGCAGTGCTTTTGGAGCTTAGCTCGACCTGGCGGATGGGAACTGCCAACACGCCCAGTGGCTCAAACGCTTTGACGCGCACTTCGTTCGCTCGTTCTGGCGCCGAGCGCGAAGCCCTGATTCCGCTGGTGTCCTATCGCGGCTCGCATCTCGGCTGGCTATGGCTCGGCGGACTTAAAACTGTTTCGCCGTCGGCCCACTCGGAAATTGTGAAGCTGGAAATCCTGGCGGCCGATCTGGCCGTGGCGATCGAAAATTCCCGGCTGCACCATCGCCTGGTGCGAGCGGAAAAACTCGCCGCCCTCGGACAGCTGGTCGCCGGCGTCGCTCATGAGTTGAACAATCCCCTCACCGGCATCCTGGGCTACGCCGACCTGCTTGGCGAAGAGGCACACAACGAAAAGACGAGCAAGCGAATCGAGAAGCTGGCAAACGAAGGCCGCCGCATGAAGCGCATCGTCGACGGCCTGCTGCGCTTTGCGCGCCAGA
>JASHRC010000071.1 GCA_030037525.1 Candidatus Acidiferrales bacterium
AGGCTTTTAAAAGCACTTCAGTGTCCCCAGTGGAACGAAAGCCATGCCCCAAACGCTCCAGTTCCGGGCGGACCTTCTGGAAGTTGTAAACCTCTCCGTTAAAAGCCAGCCAATTCCCGGTCGCCGCGTCGTGCATGGGTTGGTGGCCTGCCGGGGAGAGATCGAGGATGGCAAGCCGCCGGCTTCCCAACCCGACAGACGTGCCTGGATCGGAAGCCAGCGCAAGCCATTGCGTGCCCTCGTCGTCCGGGCCACGGTGCTCCAAGGCCCGAGTGCCGACCAGCAGGGCGCGCTCAGTCTCGGGAGAGCGTTTGCCGATTAGTCCAAAGATTCCGCACAAGGTCAGTTGCCTCTTCTGTCAGAAATGCTGGTAGACGATTTCGCATGTCGAAGATTACCGGTTGGGCCTGATTCACGGAACGCGGTTTCAGCGCGGTGTTCCGTTCAGCGGATTTCGTAGTCACCGATGTAGGTTCCGCGGCTAATCCCCAACATGCTGAGGAAAAACGATGAAAAGATAACCTGTACTCCCAGAAAAAACCATAGCGAGAAAAAAATCACGGCGCGCATCTGGTGCAGCGGACCGAAGCCGCTCGAGGCCCATTTCCAGAATACCCAGACCGCCCCGCCGGCGCCGAGGAGCGCCAGCGAAGATCCCGCAATCAATCCTTCTTCCAAGCGCACGTGCTTCAGCCAGCGTTCGAGAGACCGTTGGTGAGGGGAGAATCGTTCGGCATAGCTGAACACCTTGGCAAACAGGCCGATGAAGACGATCTGCGCGCCGAGGAGGGTAAACATCATCCCGAACAGCATGGTGTGAACGTCAAGGACCGTCGGCCCTATCTGGCGAGGTCCTGGCAACAGCCAGCAAACGAGCGCTAGGCCAAGCAGAACGAGAAAAGCGCCGGGAAGCAGAAACAACCAGTTGGGCGCATAAAGGAGCATAAAGCGCAGATGCCGCCAGCCGTCGCGGAAGCTGCGCAAGTGCGGCGGCCGGCCGCGCCTGTCCGCCCAGTACGTGATGGGGATCTCGGTAAGTTTCGCATGGATTTTGGCGGCTTTGATGACAAGCTCGGAGGCGAACTCCATGCCTGTGGTTCGAAGGTCCAGGCGCCCGTACAGGTCCTTGCTGAAGCCGCGCAGCCCGCAATTCACGTCGCCGATCCCCACACCAAAGAAGAGATTAATGATGGCGGACATCACCGGGGTGCCGATATAGCGGTGATGCCAAGGCATGGCGCCGTCCTTAATCTCTCCGCGCAGCCGGTTGCCCATGACCAACTCGTAGCCCTCGCGCCACTTGGCCACAAAGCGCGGCGCCTCCGAGAAATCGTAGCTGTCGTCTGCGTCGCCCATGATAATGAACTGGCCGCAGGCCGCTTCGATTCCCTTCCGCAGCGCGTTGCCGTAGCCCCGCTCCGCGGCCTGCACCACGCGGGCGCAGTGACGTTCGGCGATTTCCCTCGAGCCGTCGCTCGAACCATTGTCCGCAACCACCACCTCGCCGGCAATCCCGGCCGCCCGGAAGGCTCCCAGAGCCTTATCAATACAGGTTCCGATAGACTGCGCTTCGTTCAAGCAGGGAATGACCACCGACACTTCCGGTTTGCCGCTGTTGGCTTCAGCCTCTCCCATTCAATTGGGCCTCTGGCCCCCCAGTATACAGAGTTGTCGGTAATCCGTGATAGCTCGTTCGCCTTGAAACGAGCATGTGAGATAGAGGGGGACGGGCAGGGGGCGGCGATGACAAGGACATTTTGTCGGTTTGGCGCTCCCCACTTTCTTATTCAAATCGCTCTCTGCCCCGCCTTCCAGACACGAGATGTCCCGATGAGAGTGGCCCGGGGTTTGATTGCACTCGTTTCGTTCGCATCTAGGGGCTACCAACCACCCAAGTTCGCAACACCTCTCCCGGCGCGTAGTAGATATCGCTCATCAACTTCGCGCGCAGATTGAAAGGGGGCTGATCTACAAAAACTCCGGAACGCATGGGCACCCGCGTTCCCGGACCGTGCAGAATGTCGATGTTCGGCACACACTCGGGGCCCGCGTAAACGTGCTCGGTGATGAATACCAGCGGATAGGTACTGAGAATGTTCGCAAGCGCGGCCTGTATCTCGGAATTACTTAGGTGCTGCAGGACCTGGCGTACGAGCGCCGCGTCGGCGATGGGCAGAGGATCACAAGTCAAGTCCGCCCGGACAAAACGGACGTGATCGCTAGCATGGGCGCGGATGTTGTGATCGATCACCGAGTGCGCGATGTCGACACCAACGTACTGCGCGACCATCCCTGCAACAGCCACGCCGACCTTGAAGTTTCCGCACCCCAGGTCAGCGATGGACGCGACTCGAAGAGCCGGCAGCAAACCTCCGAGCAACGCAAGGTACTCCGAGGCGTATCGGCCAGTCGAGCCCAATCCGGAGCCTCGTGTTCCGTCGCTGGATTTACCACCCCAGGCGCCAGATGCGTAGATTCTTTCGAACGCTTCAGCTCGGCCGAGCGATCCATACTGTCGCTGGATCTGTTGGTTTCGAAAGCGGGTATAGAGTCGATACACCTGGGGAGGCAGCAGGCGTTTTATATTCGACTTCACCTTCCGCAGCATCTTCGTTGTGTCTTCTTCCTGCTGGGCCCGCACAGACAGCCAACATTGGACTTCGCGTTTAGTGCGGACGGCCTACGACCCAACCGCTCCAGACCCATTCATCGTTGCGGCGCAGAGACGATGAATCTTTGCTCTTCGAGCACCCGCTCCAATCTCCGGCGCAGGGCCTCCTGGGTGAAATTCTCCACCGCCCATTGCCGCCCGGCCGCACCCATGAACGCTGCCCGCTCCGGGTCGCCAAGAATCGCAAGCACCGCGTCGGCGACCTCCCGCGGCGAGCCCGGGTTCACGAGCAAACCGGTTTTGCCGTCGAGTACAGCCTCCGCCGCGCCGCCGTAGCGACTTCCAATCGCCGGCTTGCCCGCCAGCGCCGCTTCCACATACACGCGCCCGAATCCCTCCCCTGCCGCCAGACCGTTTTTGTCAGGAACGCCGCTGGGCATGACGAACACGTCACACTTCCGGTAGAGGGCGGCCAATTCAGCGTCGGTAACTTCTCCCGCAAAAGAGACGCGGTTGGCCACGCCCAGCTCCGCCGCCAGCCGTTGCAAATTGGGAAGGTTGTCACCTCCGCCCACCACCAGGTAACGGACGCACGGGATGCGGGCGAGAATCGTGGGCAGAGCGCGGATCACAGTGTCGAAGCCCTTGTGGGCGTGGAACTTTGTCAAATTGCCCACGGAAAGCAGGGTATGCCCATTTGCCGCTTCTGCTCCGTCGGCGGGCGCGGGGGCCGTCAACAGTTGTGCGAGGCGATTGGGAACGGTGTTGTAGAGGAGCGATATTCTCTGGCGTGGGACCTTGTGTACTTCAATGAGTTTATCGCCGGTGAAGCGGCTCACTGGAAGCAGCAAATCCGCGCGCTTCAACGCGACTCGCTTGAACACAGGCAACGGCACCCAAGCCTCCGT
>JASHRC010000072.1 GCA_030037525.1 Candidatus Acidiferrales bacterium
GGTCTGCCCGAATGGCCTGCGTTCAGCGCGGACAAGTGTCCGACCATGATCTTCGACGACGTGTGCGTGATGGAGAACAATCCCGATCGGGACGAGCGCAAGGTAATTCAAGACTGAGAAACCATTATGAGCCAAGGGCCCGAGCTTGGCCGAATCGAGGTACTGTTTCCTAAGAGCAAGCCTGTAGCTGAATGGAAGGGTAAGTACCGCCGAGGTTGCGGCGACCGTAATCGGGATGTTGGTCGCCAGGACAGCAAATTCGAATGCAAGCTGATCGTTGTGGCGGGCGGGGACACCAGAAGCGCCCTCGGTCGCAATGCGCCAGATCAGCTGACCAACACAAGCGGGTGACTGGCAATGAGCACGCTGATAGCATCATTCTCACGCCGCTCGGTAATACCGAACGGCTGGCAGTCGCGTGAGTCGCAATCATCACACGGGAGGTGTCTAAGCAAATGAAGAACAATCCGGCAGGTATCTTCCAGCAGTACGAGCGAGCAATCAATTCTGGCGACATCGATGGTGTTATGTCTCTGTTCGATGACAACGTGAAGGCGGCCGTCGTGACTAATCCGTGGAAGGGCATGCGGTATGACAAACCATCCGATTGCGTCAAGGCCTATATCAACGACACAGTGATCACAGCGCACGGACGTTTGAAAGCCATTCGGATCGCGGTCGCCGGCGATTGGGTATACGCCCCCCTCGAATTGTGCAGTGACCTCGTCACCGCACGGGGCCTCGAGCGAATCGTTGGGATCGACGAATTGGAAGTGAAGGACAATCGGATCGTGTCATTCCGGTTCATCCCAGACCACACCGATCCACAAACAAAGTCGTTCTTCGCACAAATGCTCGCAGCCCCGGCGCAGTAAACGGCTCGTGCAAGCAGATTCGAGCGCATGCTGCGGATCCCGCGGGCTGACGGTGTTAGGTCCAGCAACGATGAGTCGCTGCAGACAAGGCACTTTGCCAAACCGCAATATACAGAAGCAATATCGATACTCCGAGCGCCCGAAAATTAACAGCTTGGCCGTGCCGGGCACAACCATCGGATACCCATGAGGGTTGTCCGGCGTCGCCTTGACTGGACGATGCGTTTCCCACTTCGCGGTCATCAGGAACACACGATGTGTCTTCAGATCGAGAGCCATCGTTCGCGCATCGGCGCCGTCTTGATGTTCTCGACCAGGGTCAACTGATCCGGAGAGTCTTCGTGAGCAATGGTCAGCGTGCCGTCACCGCAGGACGCAAACGCATCGCCCGTGCCGGGATCGAAGCGGTTGGCATCGACTTCGTTGCCGATCGGCACCGAGGCGACCACCTTGCCCCTGTCTGCATCGACCATGGCCATGAGTTTGTTATTGCAGCCGACGAACAGCCGACGATGGGAACCGTCTATGGCCAGACCCGAGGGTTCTTGGCAGGGCGCCAGGAGAAAGGTTGCCGTGACCTTCAGCGCCTTCGAATCTATCTGCGCCAATTCGCTCTTACTCGCGATGTTCACGTACACATGCCCCGCGCCGTCGGCTGCGGGAAATTCCGGCAGGCCGGGCAGAGGAATCTTTCCGATCGGCCTGCCAGTGGCTGCATCACGCTGCGAGTGTGCCCAAAGATTTTGTCTCACTAAAGGAGTTCACCCCACAGACTGTGCACAATCATGAGAAAGTCCCAGTCGCCGTACAGACGGATCTTTAGTGACGGCTTGGAATTGTTGGCGGCTGGCTCCACTGCTTGAAAGGCAGGCGCGCTCTTTTTGCCGAGACGTTCATGGATTCCAACGGCTGTCGTGACCTGAGCATTCAGCGAGATTGCTGTTGAACGAACGAAGAAACCCGCGTACGCTACGGCGCGTCAAAAGTGCCAGCATAGCGGACTAGAGGCAAGCTCAGGGTGGAAAGTTCCGAGGCGTAGCATGTATTTGTGCAGCGCTCCGACAACGACTTCGAAACCACGAAGGAATTCCCGCTTCAGTTCCCTCCTAAAGTCGCGGCAAGGATTTACTTGAACGCCTAACTCCTAAGCGACCGGCGGCCGTTTTCCAATTGACAACTAGAGAAGCTGGACGGGGCCGTGCAGCGACACGCACGCGGACGGCTTATACCAACACACTTCACCGCGAAATGAGCGGCGGTGCGGTTTTCAACTCGGAAGACTCGGAGGGAACAGTGGAGAATCTTCGCAATTTCAAGCAAGGAACGTGGGCAGTGCGCACGGCTGCCACAGTGCTGTTGACGGCGTTTCTTTTTGCTGGCAGGGTGTCTGCCCAGAGTTTGAACTGGGAAGGGCAGACGGGCGTCTTCGTCACGGCTTTGGCCTATACGGCAAGCTCACCCAAGGACGGCATTGGACTGCCAGCCGTTGCGTTTCATTTTTGGAATACGGGGCCGGTGATCGGCAACTTCTACACGTCGTCGGTAACAGTGGGGTTGTTCGGGCGAATCGAGTTCGGTTACACGCGGAATTTTCACCAAGATGGATCTACGCCTCCACTCAGTGAGTTTTGGGGGAACGGGTTCAACATCTGGCACGGAAAGGTGAATCTAGTGCCGGAGAACATGGGCAAACACAATTGGGTACCAGCAATCTCGATGGGGTTCGTGGTGCGCGCGCAGGATCCGGACGTCAGCGGAAAGCTGGCGGCACCGCCCCGCGAGTACACCAACGGCGACGTATATATTGTCTTGACTAAAACCGTCACGCAGATCAAGGCGCTGCCGCTGGTTTTCAGTTTCGGCTACAAGGGCACGAACGCACAGTTGCTCGGGTTGGCCGGGAATGCGCCCGCGTTCACAGGCCGCGCCTTCGGCGTGGCGGCGTTCGTATTGAAGGGACCGGCCAAGAGCAGCATCGTGCTCGGAGGAGAAGTCTTACAGCAGCCACGCTACGTCCAAAATCTTCCCGGGGCCGTTGTTCCAACCACTCTGGTGTACGCGGCGCGCGTGGTGCCATCTTCGAAGATCAAGCTCAATCTCGATTTCGGGGTGGCGCAGGCGGCGGGGCAAATCATGCCGGGAGTCAACCTGCAGGCGCGGCACCAGTTCGGAATGGGTGTGTCATATGGATTGTAAGCGATCAGTGAACGGCGAGGCGGGTGCTGAGGAAGGGAACAAACATTCTGGCTTGAAAACGCCAATGAGAGGAGTCAAGCGATGAGTAATTTTTGGAAGCTGGATGAAGCAGGCACGAAGCTGCTAGAGAAGGCCGACGAGGTCGTGCGGGATGTGATTCAACCGTTGGCCGCGAAGATTGACGAAGAGGGCCGATTTCCCGAGGAGAACATCGAAGCGATGCGAAAAGCTGGTTTGCTGGCGCTGGTGAGCGCGAAAGCAGTCGGAGGGCACGGCCAGGGATTGCGCGCCGGTGTCGCCGTGGCGGAGCGCATCGCGCGCGACTGTCCTTCGACGGCGATGGTGGTTATCATGCACTACATCGCAACCGCAGTGATTGAGAAGCACGGCACGGAGGCGATGCGAAAAGGGATCGCTCAGCCGGGGAAGCTGACGACGTTGGCGTTTTCCGAGTTCGGCTCGCGGAGCCATTTCTGGGTGCCGGTCAGCACGGCGACGAAGAGCGCGGATGGCGTGAGGCTGAATGCGGCGAAGCAATTGATCACGTCCGCGGGCGTGTGTGACATCTATGTATGGTCCAGCAAACCAGTCGCAGCGGAAGGGCTCAGTACGATCTGGGCAGTGCCGGCCCACTCGAGCGGGCTAACCATTCCCAAACCGTACGCAGGACTTGGGCTGCGAGGGAACTGTTCGGCGCCGATCACGGCGAAAGATGCCCTGATTCCAGAGGCCAACCGGCTCGGGGAGGATGGCAAAGGGTTCGATGTCATGATGGGAGTGGTGCTGCCCCTTTTCAGCTTGATGAATTGCGCCGTATCGGTGGGGATGATGGGTGGAGCGCTTACGCGAGCCGTCAGCCATGTGACAAACTCGAAATACTCCTACGATGGCTCGAAGATTGCTGACTTGCCCCAGGTGCGAGGACACATTGCGAAGATGCAGCTGAAGATGGACATGGTTCGCGGGCTTTTGCTGGATGCGATTGACGCGGTCGAGCAGGGGCGCGAGGACGCGACGCTGCGCGTGCTCGAATCAAAGCTGGCCGGAGCCGAGACGTCGCTCGAAGTGCACGATCTGGCGATGCGCGTGTGTGGCGGGGCCGCGTTCCGCAAAGACGTCGGCGTGGAGCGATTTTTCCGGGATAGCCGGGCGGCCGGCGTGATGGCGCCTGTCTCCGACGCTCTGTACGAATTCATTGGCAAAGCAGTTTGTGGAATGCCTGTTTTCGGATAACGCGCGGGGTTCGAACGCTCATCCTTTTCGAGAACCGAGAGGAAAGACTGAGGTTGACCATGGCCAATTCAAAACAGGCGGCAGACGGAGGCGTCTTGCGGGTCGGCGCGGTCGCATATGACCCGAAAGTGATCACCATCTGGGAAGGGTTCAAACTCTATTTTGAAGGCCGGGGCACCCAGATTGATTACGTTCTCTACTCGAATTACGACGCCCAGGTGAATGCGATGCTGAGTGGAGCCATTGACGTCGCGTGGAACTCACCGCTGGCCTGGGTGAGGAGCCAGCTCGACACAAATGGTGGGTGCCGAGCCCTGGCGATGAGGGATACGGACCGTGACCTCACGACACTGGTACTTGTCCGCAAGACTTCCGGACTAGCAGCGTTGGCGGACTTGAAGGGGAAGACGGTTGCGGTAGGGGCTTCGGACTCACCGCAGGCGACGCTCATACCGCTGGAGATGCTGGCCTCGGCGGGCGTCGAGCCGGGGAAAGGATGCCGCGTCGTCTATCACAATGTCATGGTAGGCAAACACGGCGATCATGTGGGCGGCGAGCGCGACGCGGCACGGGCGCTCGCGGCAGGGCACGTGGATGCGGCATGCTTGCTCGATGGGAACCTGCCACTGTTCATCAACGAAGGCACTCTCGATCCGGGTACGACCGTGGTGTTGGCCAAGACTCCGCCGTACGATCATTGTAATTTCACGGCTCGTGCGGAACTTCCCGCGGCGCGGTATCAGCCCTTTGTGGATGGCCTGCTGGCAATGTCGTTCGAAGATCCCAGAGTTCGAGCCTTGATGGAGATGGAAGGCCTGAGACGCTGGTTGCCGGGCCGCACCAGCGGGTATGATCAACTCGAAAGGGCCGTGAAGCGGTTTCATTTCTATGCCTGAATCGGTTCCGAACGCATTCGTCGAACTCGAGGACCTCGCGTTTCACGAGGGCGTGCCCGTGCTTCTCCGGCGTGCCCTCGGGCCGCTGAAGCCGTCGGAACTGCTCGAGGTCCACGGAGACGCTTCCGAATTCGTCGAGAATCTCCAGGCATGGTGTCGAAAGGAAGGGCACGCGTATCGCGGCGCCGGCAAGGCACAGGGACGGCACTTGATCGAAAAAGGGACGGTTGACCGCAGCGTGACGCGGCCCGGTCCGGAAGTGAAGGAGGCGGCGAAACCGGCCTGGGGCTTGGCGCCGCGCGGAGCGGCTGTGGAACTGGGAGGTCCGGAGTTTTCGTTTCCGCTTCGCCAGAAGCGAGAGGTCTGGGGACAGGAACTCCACACCATCTACTCCAGGGCAGCCAGCAATCAGTGGGCGGCGGCGAAGGACATCCCCTGGAGCGAGCTTCCGAAGCTACCTGCCGAAGTTGAGGGTGCGGTCTGTCAGGTGATGACCTTTCTCACAGAAAACGAATTTGCGGCGTTGTACGTCCCGGCGCGCTTCCTAGCCAGAATTCATCCGCATTACCGAGAGGTTTCTGCCGTGCTCGCTATGCAGGTGGCTGACGAAGCCCGGCACGCGGAAGCATTTACGCGGAGGGCCGAGGAAGGAGGCGTGGGACTCGGCACGACTGCTGCAAGCAGCCAACTCTCTCTGCAAACCCTGATCGAGGAACCCGACTTTTCAACGGCGGTGTTTCTGCTTTGCGTGATGGGCGAGGGGACATTCTTGAGTTTGTTGAAATTCTTGGAAGAGCGCGCCCCGGACCCCGTGACGGCTTGTTTGATGCGCCTGGCTCACCGCGATGAGGGCCGGCACGTAGCGTTCGGCATGGAGCATATCCGCTACGTCACCATTCTCGAACCTGCGCGCCGCGCGACGTTTGCAGCCGCGGTGGAACGGCGAAGTCAGATGTTGGCCTCGGTCTCGGGCTTGAGCCCCTACGTTCACGATGCTCTGGTCGTTTACTGCGGCGGCGGAGTGCAGCCTGCGCAGATTCGCAGGGGAGCGTCGTTCGTCGCCGACCTCCATCGAGAAATGGATCGCGCTCGCCGAGAGCGACTTCAGGCGCTAGGATTCAGTGGACAGGACGCAGAAGCTCTTTCGGCCTACCACACCAAGAACTTCATGTAGACCTGGCCGCGCGATTCCGCCCGTTCGGCCAGTGAGAGAGGGTGCCTGCTACGGACGCGGTGAACGAACTAGTGTCCCGTCCCGGAAATACGTTCACATAGTCGCTCGACTTTAGCGAAGATTGAATCTGCCGTGGCGGTCCAGATGAAGGGCTGCGCATGGCGGTTCGAATTCTGAACGTAGTGGTCGATTTTCTCGACGAGTTCCTTCACGCTGCGGAACGTGCCACGCCGAATGGCTTGTTGTGTGATCCGGTTGAACCAGATCTCCACTTGGTTCAACCACGAGGCATAGGTCGGAGTGAAGTGCACCTGGAATCGCGGCCGCGCGGCGAACCAGCGTTTTACTCGCGGATGTTTGTGTGTAGTGTAATTGTCCACGATGAGGTGCACATCGAATCTCTCCGGCACGTTCTTCTCGATCTCTCGGAGGAAACCCAGATATTCCTGATGCCGGTGACGCGGCCGACATTGCGTGAGCACTTTGCCGTTCGCTGTATCCAGCGCGGCAAACAGCGTGGTGGTCCCGTGACGTCGATAATCGTGGGTCACCCCTTCCACATAGCCCAGCCCCATGGGCAACAGTGGCTGGGTGCGTTCCAGCGCCTGGATCTGGCTTTTTTCATCCACGCACAAAACCACCGCATTTTCCGGGGGATTCAAGTACAGCCCTACAATATCCCGTACTTTTTCTACAAAAAATGGATCGTTCGAGAGCTTGAAATGTTTTTGCCGATGCGGCTGCAATCCAAAGGCCTGCCAGATGCGGTGCACGGTTGATTTCGACACGCGTGTCTCGGCTGCGATTTGCCGAAGACTCCAATGCGTTTCACCTTTTGGTTTCGTCTCCAGCGTCTTGCGAACTAATTGTGCCACCCGCTCATCGCTGATCGGGCGTGGGCGACCTGGGCGTAACTCGTCATGCAAACCAGACACCCCCTGCTGGAGGAAGCGGCGCCGCCACTTGCCGATCGTGGCGTTGGTCATTTCCAGTTGTTGCGCAATCTCTAAGTTGGTCTTCCCAGAAGCACTCAGCAAAATGATTTTGGCCCGTCTAACCAGCCCCGCCGGAAGGGAGCGCGAACTGGCCAATCCTTCCAGCTGTTCGCGCTGCTCGGAACTCAAAACCAACGTCGCTTTCGGCCGTCCCATCGCCATAGGCACCTCCATTGTGCACAGGAGATGCCCATATTCCCAGCAATACTATTGCCACTTATTTATGGGACATAGCACTAGTTTCCAGTTCAAACCAACCCCGCCGGCGAGCCTTTCGTCCGTTAGGAAGGTCAACGCTGGGTGCGATCGCTGCTGCGCTGAGCGCAGCAGGTCCTCGAGCGGCGTTAGCTGGCCGTCGATTGCTCCTGTTTTCGGCTCTGTAGCAATGTTTGTGGGTAAATTGGGATAAATGCTAGTGGCCAGTCGATGTCGGCGGCAGATACTTCGCCAAAGGGACGGTAACCGCGCCGACTTTGCCGCTTTTGCCGTCGCAGAGGAGTACACGCAGGTGTGCTGCATTGGGCAGGATGTTGATTTCCTGCGTGAGTTCGACCTGTTGCTTCACGAATTGCTCGTATTCTCTGGCAGCGAAACTTAATGGGAAAGATTGCTGGGCGGCGTTGAGGATCTGGTTCTTATCGTTCAGTTGCGCGAGCGCGATATTGGCGGAGCCGTCGAAGTGGCCGTCTTTGAAGTCGAATTGGATAGAGCGAGGATTGAAAAAAATCATGGCGGCGATGGCGGTTTGCTTGTCGCGCGGCGTGGCCCGCACGCGGACCGCGAGGTCCAGTCCCGTGGAGTCAAGAGGGCTGATGGCGGCGCGGGTGATGATGTCGTGCAAGGCTTCGGCGCTTGGCGCGGGTTCGGTCATGGCGAAGTAGCCTTTGCGGGCGCGAACCTCGACATCCGGTTTTTGGACTCTTACGGTCAGGTTGTGGAAGGTGCCGTCCCACTTGACGCCGGTCGGGTAGTAGCCGATTTCGTAGGTCACGCGGGAATCGTCCATGGCACGCTTGAGGGAAGCGGAAATGTCATTGGTGTTGTAAAAGGCTTTGCCGCCGGTGCCGTCGGCCAGCGCGTTGAGGGTTTCAAAGGTGGTGTTGTCGGGGTTCAACATAGGATTGCTGGGGCTCTGCGAGGTTTGCCTAGGCGTCCGAGAGACGTGAGCGGTGGGAAATGCTCCGCCTCTGCCGCCGCCACCACCGCTCATCCCGCTTTGTGGCAGGCTATTCATGGCGCCGTAGCCGACCGTCTTATTGGAGCCCTTCGCCGTGTTCATGTTCAGGCCGAGGAGCCCGCGGACATCTACGGGATAAACGGCGATGTTCGCGTCGGTCAGCGCGCGCGCCGCTTTTTCGATGTCCTCGGCGAACATCAGTTGTTCGCCAGAAATGTTGGCCTCACTCCGCGGATTGTTGATCATGCTCACAAGCGTTTGGAGGTTTTCGTAGCCCACGCTGAAGGGAAAACTGCCGGAGATCCACAGCAAATTTTTGCGACCGGGAAGGGCGGAAGCGTAGTTGGCGATATCGATTAGCGCGTTGACGGTGATTTGCACGCGGTCCTGAATGTAGATATTCGCCTCGCGCTGAAAGGCATCTTGCAGCAGGGCGTCCATGTTGGGGTCGCCCGTCTGAATATCGGTGGGCGTGGAGGCTTCCAGGTCCATGGTAGTTTGACCGGAGTACTTTCCGAGCGCGGCCACCAGCTTGGAGGAATCTCTGGTGAAATCCTGCAGCACGTGCAGTTCGCGCGCCAAGGTGTAAATCGCAAGGCGGTCGCTTGGGTGAATCTGCTGGAGAAATTTGATGATTTGCTGGCGCGCGTA
>JASHRC010000073.1 GCA_030037525.1 Candidatus Acidiferrales bacterium
GCTGATTTCTATACTTCGACTCCCCGCCTCCGCCATCAAGTAGTCCCATTTTTATCGGTAGTTTTTGATGGCTTTTTCTTTGTGCTGTAGGCGTGACGGTCGACGCAGGATACCACCTTGCAGCCTTTCCCAAACCTTGTGGAGAAAGCATGCTTGTTCTTTAGCACGTCGGTCGCGGAATCCGACGCGGGATTATCCGGGTGCAGCAACCCGTCCACGTCGGCGCGAAGCACGCGAATGTGTCCGCCCCGCGTCCTGGCAGAACGCAACCGGCTTTCCGCGATGATGCGCTTGATTGTCCGCGTCGCAAGTCCGGTGAGCCTTTGCGCCTCCGATACCGGAATCCACTTCGCAGATTCCGTCATACCGACCCGTTTGCCTCCCAGATACTAGGGCCTATCGCGTGACGCTATCTCATCCTTTTTTCTGAAGTTCGTCCAGCTTGGCGAGCACTTCTGCACTGTGGCCCGTGGGATTCACCTTGATGTATTCAAAGACGATCTTGCCCTGGGGATCGATGATGAACGTGTTTCGCGCGGCTACTGTACCCAGTTGGGGTGCCTGCGGAATCGTCATCGTGGAGCCGTATTTCGTCACAACTTCCTTATTCGCATCCGACAGCATTTTGAAATTCAGGCCATCTTTTGCGCACCACTCCTTGTGCGATTCCACCGTGTCTACGCTAACTCCAACGACCACGGCATTCTTAGCGTCGTACTGGGCGAGATCTTTTTGAAAGCCGTGGGCCTCGATGGTGCATCCGGGAGTTTGGTCCTTGGGATAGAAATACAGGACGACCCATTTGCCGCGGAAGCTGTGCAGGCTAATCGGCGTCCCTTCTTGGGAGGGCAAGGTGAAATCGGGAGCCATCGTCCCGACCGCAGGGATCGCCTGATCGTCTGCTTGAATCACCGGTACCTGCATCAAGGGACGCGCCAGAAAAACCAGCGCCGCGGACAAAACCCAATACAAGATCGCTCGACTTGCGGAAACATTCTTCATATGTCGATTTCTCCTCACTGTCTGCGGTCGGTTCTCAGCCGATCGCGCTACATACTATAGACTATAGAATGCCGTCGAGCCCGTAAATCATCCCTGCTCGTGCTTGTAGCGTTCGCCTTCTCGCACTGAGGTCGCCGCGGCGACCGAACGTGTCAGGCGGGGCCCTGGCTCGCCCCGGGGATTCCAACGTAGCGCCGGGTCCTTTAGCGCGGACGGTGGGCTGCCGTTGCCGACCGGGCAGGCCGACGCATTTAGGTTCAAACGTAGAGGGTCGGGACCCGGAAACGAAGGAATGCGTCGAACGGCATGAAACCACAACCCAATATTGGGATGGGGCGCTTTGGGAAGGCGGGAGACGGATTCGTTCCCAAGAACCAGGGGACAAAAGAGGCCAACCGGCAATTAATCTGAAGTACGGCCTGTTTGTGCCTTCCAACGAGCCGGGACAACCGGGCGAGCGAGTTTCGTTGTGCGTTCGCCACAATGAACTCTGTAACCGAAGAGCCGCGCAGGGCCGCCCGCCGCGCTCTTCATCACGCTGTTGATTTTGCAACAGCTATCTGACCATCACCGTCGTTGCTTGTCGGCCGTCCTCGGATTCGAACTTCATTCGACCACAGTTCCTGATGTGCCTGAAGAACACGTTGCCACGAATCGACCGGCCACATTCTCCGCATTGGTGCACGACTCGTGCGTGCTTCCGCAGAGGTGTCAGACAGAGCGCGATCGGTTCACCTGCATGGGGAACGAAATCCATCGTGCTTTGAAGCCAGTCGCGAGTCTCGCGGCTGAGAAAGTCGGAATCGATCAGCGATCCGTGGCGCCGACAGAAATTTTGGAGCGATTTTTCGGTGATCCTAGGGTCATAGAGTTTCAAGACACCACGGGCAATCAGTTTTTCCACCGTTTCCCGGCTTACGTTTAGTGCCTTGGCGACTTCGGCCCACGCTCGCTTGGCCCGCGAAGCTCTGAGGGATGAAGCGGAGTGCGGAGCTAGGCTGTTGTCTGTCGGAGAGATCGGCGCTGATAAGGTCATTTCAGGGCTCAGTTCTGGAGCAGGGCTCACCGCCTCTTGAACCCTGTTCTGTGGCATCGCCTGCAGGTCCCCTGACCGCCGCAACCGATCGAGCGATTCACGCGTGATCCGTGGATCTCGAACTTCTAGCAGGCCTTCAACAATAAAGCGCTGGATCGTGTTGACGGACAGGTGTAGCTCCCTGGACAGCGCAAAGCGCGAAAACCCTTCCAGGTGAACACGGGTGCTCTTACCGAGTAGAATGAGGCGCGCCCGCACAGCGGCCTCTGATCGGTGTAGCAGCTTCGAGATGGCCCTGACACTCTTGTATCCGGCGAGATCCAAAAGAATTCGACAGTCCCCCTCAGACCATGCCAAACCGGAACGCTGGCGGCGCCGCTTGATCGCCTGAGCGAGACCGAGTTTTGCGGCCCGCCTCCAAACAAGACAGGGGCTCCAGTCAGGGTGACATCTCAGAAGCTCCCGTACCGCCTCACGCTTTCCCGCCCATCCTTTTCCGTATCCCTCCCGCAAAACCCGTTCGTCTTCTGAGCTCCATATCGCAGGACGGCACTGTTTTGCGGGACACTTCAGCCGCCGAATTCGCTGCCAAAGAAAAGCTCGCTCCAGCCCGGGTTCGTGCTTAAGGATCCTTTCGATCGCAGCATGAGACCCTTCACGGCCGTGTCTAGAGCCGTCACGCAGTATTTGGTCCATCTGTTCCGGGGAGAAAAACCGGAAGGAATAGCCGTCCGTTGTGTTTCGCCAACGGTCCGCCATGGAACTGCCCGGAAGCTTTCGGTGCGCCGGAGACAACACTCCCCCGCGAGAAGTGGTCTTCGCTTAAGACCAGGTGTTGTCGGACATTTGTCTCAAGAGGCGGCGTGAGACGGCCTGGTTGCGTTGCACTCAGGCACGAATCTCGAGCGAGCAAGGGATGCATCCAGAAACCGCGTGGTGGGCTGGAGGTTGCATCCTTGCGCGAACCTCGTACCGAAATGGGTCGCGGTCAAACCTGAAATTCCGTTCGGCTACGCAATTCGGAATCTTATTCGTCCGCTAACCGCGTTGGCGGACTGAATCATCGACAAGGTTTCCTTGATCACATCGAGCCCCCTCACTTGCTAGGGAACAGGCAGGCGGGAAAAAGGGACGGACATGGAGTCCCTGCTCATGTGAATATCTTGTGGAAAATCTGGACTTCCTCATACCGAGATGCACGGTTTTTCACAATGGCTCGGACTGGTACGCCAAAGGCGGCTGTGGCTTTGTACATTAAACCCTCGCAAAGGCCGCATTTTGGCGGATTTCCAAAGATACCTGCCGCCCAGCCGCTCAGACTTCCGCACGGGCCCCGCGTGTGGTATATGACCCAGAACGATAATGTACCGACCACGTACTGTTCCTGCGTCCTGGCCGTTTTGTCTGGTGCTCTTTTGTTCTGCGTCGGCACGTGCTCAGGAAAAATGTCCCCCTCCGCCCACACTCACCGTGTCAGGAGCGCCGAATGTCTTCACTCCGGAGCAAGAAGTCGAGCTCGGCGAAATCGAAGCAGAGCAACTGGAGCGCAGGGCTCGCGTGATCCATGACGACGCGCTCGCCGCGCGCATGAACGGAGTTGTGGACCGAATTCTTAAGCAGTTGCCGCCGACTCATATGCAGTTCCATGCGACGCTGATTGACGAACCGGTCCTAAACGCTTTTACGCTGCCGGGCGGTCGGATTTACGTTGCTCGGAAACTGGTCGCCTTCCTGCGCAACGACGACGAGCTTGCCGATCTGCTGGGCCACGAAATGGGACACGCGCTTTCGCATCAAGGGGCGATCGACATGACTCGCAACCTGCGCGAGGTTCTCGGCGTGACCTCGGTTGGAGATCGCAAGGATATCTTCGACAAGCTCAATCGCCTGATGGACAATGTGGCCCGGGACCCCAAAGTACTCGAGCGAGCCTCCCAAGAAGAGGAGTCGAAGCAATATCAGGCTGACACCGTCGCGTTGTACGCGCTCGGGAACGCCGGTTACGCACCCCAGACCTTCGCCGATTTTTTTGACCGGCTCGCCCAAACCAAAGGCAAGACCGGCAACTGGATGACCGATTTCTTCGGTAGGACCACGCCGAACCAGAAGCGCCTTCGGGAAATACGCAAGAACATAGACGATCTGCCGGCTGTGTGCCGCGGGACGCCCTCCCCGGAACCTTCCGAGGAGTTCTTGACCTGGCAATCCGACGTGATTTCCTACTCTGGTTTGGGGCGAAAGGAAGTGCTGTCCGGAGTCCTCGACAAGAAGAGGCTGGACCCCCCACTTCGAAACGACATCACGAACTTGCGCTTTAGCCCAGACGGCAAGCGCGTGCTGGCTCAGGATGATGCAAGCGTGTTCGTTTTGTCCCGCGATCCGCTCCGCTTGCTTTTTCGTGCCGATGCTCCCGAATCGCACGCAGCCCAGTTCACGCCGGATTCGAAGAGGATGGTCTTCGATACCAAGGGAATGCGGGTCGAAGAATGGAACATTGAAGATGGCGAGCGCCAGAGCATACACGAGCTTGCAATTCCGGGAGGATGCTTCCAGACCTTGCTCTCTCCGGACGGCAAGGCTCTGGCATGCGTCAACAGCGAATTCGATATATCGCTCTATGACGTGGCACAGGGAGACATGATTTTTACGAAGAAACGCTTCTTCGCACCAAACATGCGCGACAGTCTGGTCTTTTTTTGGATGGTCCTGGCATCTTTTGGCGAACGAGTTGAGTTTGAGTTCCCGTGGGTGCGCATGGGTTTTTCTCCGGACGGCACCACCTTCCTCGGCACGGACCCGGATAACTCGCTCGCCGTGAACATTACAAATCGCCAACAGATTCCGCTTCACGGAGCCCTTCCGGACATGGTCCGAGGAGGCTTTACGTTCATCGGTCCGGACCGAGTCGCCGCTATCAACGTCGATGACATCAAGAAATCCGCAATCCTCAACTTTCCCTCCGGCGACGTCATCAACCGATTTCCTCTAAGTGGAAAAAACCTGGCTGCCGCGCCCGATGGCAAATACTTGATCGTTGGCCCGCTCAAAGACTTTCCCGTCGGAGTTCTGGACTTGTCGTCGAACAAATTCGTTTTCGGCTCGAAAGATATCTCCGCTGTCGACGCATACGACAGAACGATTGTCGCGCAGACTCGAAACGGCGAGATCGGCCTGTTCAATCTCGACGCTCAAAAGCTTGAGGCACACACCGAGATCTCGCTTTCGCCGCTCGGCGCGCTTCGCGCCGCTGCCGTCTCACCGGATCTCGACTGGGTTGCGTTTTCAGGCGACACGCGTGGAGCCGTTTGGAATGTCGCAACCGCGAGGCGGCTCTTCTACACGCGCAGCTTCCACGGCGCCTATTTCGACGGGGATGCTGCCCTCTTCGCGGATTTTCCCAAGCGGGATCCGCAAGCGAGAACGGTAGCCCGCTTCGATCTGACGGCGAGTACGATTCAACCCGTCGTGCCGGTCGAGGACAAGTCAGCGGTTTGGCAGGGGGGTCAATTTCTTGTTGACCGCAAACCTGCAGGCAAAGGAAGCGGCGTCATCGTCGACATAAGCGGGGTTGAAGACGGAAGACTGCTCTGGACCAGAACTTTTCCGAAGGGCTTACCCTCGATGTCCTTGAACGCACCCGGAGGCACCCTGTTGCTCGGTTGGTACGCCAACCAAGATGGCGCCAAGGAAGAAATCAAGAACGACCCTGGAATCCAGGCGCGTCTTGCAGCCATGCACGATCGTGCGAGTTCGGTCCTGCTCGAAGTTCTCGACGCCCGCATGGGTGCAAAGAAGGGAGCCATGGTCGTCGACACGGGTAAGCACTCCCTCCTGTTCGAGAAGGGATATGCTGCTGATGATTGGGTCGTCCTCGCGGACAGCGGAAATCGCACCCACCTCTATTCCCTTTCAACGGGAGAACAGAAGGGAGCTTTGTTTGGGACGTGGTCTATCCTGTCGCTGGAGGCGGGGATACTGAGCATAGAAAATGAGCCCGGCCGCGTCGAGATCTACTCCCTGCCATCGCTCGAAAAGCGTGGCGAGTTGCTTTTCTCCTCGCCGGTGGCGCTGTGGAGCTTCAGCCATGACGGCGGGAAGCTCTTCATCCTCACGAAAAGCCAGACCGCCTATACGTTCGACACCTCGCGCATTACCGTGCCAGTTGCAGTTCCAATGACTTCGGCCGACACAACCACACCATAGCGCCGGCCCGTGTGCGCCGGATTGGTGCCAAGGGTCGGCACCGCGTTCTGTCTCGCTTGTCGAATCAGCAGGTTACGGCAGCAAAGGCTACGGCGTCGCCCCGACTCCCCGCTCCACCGCCCTTGCCGTCTCAGCGGCGCTCGCGGGGCTGATCTTTAAGGTGCTCGAATCCCGGCGGCTCGTATCCGGGCCCGGGCCTGGCTATCGATGCGGCACCGATATTCGCTCCGCAGGGTGGATCGTCTCGTCGATGCTGGTGAAGCATCCACGCGAGAACCACAGCAGATGCGATGAACAGCCCAATCTGAAAGCCCGTCGGCAAAGCCAAAAAGAAAATCACCATCGCCATCAATGCGATATAAGCAGCAATCAGAAAAATCTCGTAGTGATCGGTGAAAAAATCGCGACCTTCTTCCATCACGCCCATCCTTCCCGCCGAGCGCCCTCGAGTATCGAAAAACCGAACCGCGGCGCCCGGCTCGATGGCAGGAACCGAAGCGGCCCCGAGATTAGGATGCCTGAAACCGCTCGCGTGGAGCAACCTTCCGGTTCGCGCTCGTCGAACTCCAAAACCTACTTCGTCTCTCGATCGTACTGCTCCCAGCCGGTCTTCGAGTCATAAGGTGCGGTGAAGCCCATGGCCTCGATCTCGTGAATCTTGCCGCCGCTAATCTTGAAGATGTGTGCGGCCGGAAGGTCGAATGGCTTGAAGTTCATGTCCACATGGTCGACGCCTGGCACGCCCACGATTTGTTCCGTTTTCTCCGTCATTGGTTGGCGGAATTGGGAAAGACCGAAGGCAAGGCCGGTTTCCGGATCGGCGATCTCCACGCGGCGCGGCTCAATCCGTTTGATGTAATCGAAAACGTGCGTATTGAGCTGAGCGGCGCAACCCAACGCGCCCGTCGATGGCAGACCGCTGGGAGTAGCCGGGGGCGGGTTCCCGGTGGTCTGCCTTCCGTTCTCCCGCCGAACGCAATCGTCGGCAAAGGGCGCGGCCGCTCCGTTGCTGGTCGTGAGCGCCGTGTAGTAGGACAGAGCAATCTTCAGCATCTCCTCTCGCGGGACTCGTTCGGCTGGCGGTACGGTAGCGAGCAGGCCCGCACGCGGTGCTTGCAGATTTTTGAGACTCGCCTCGCTCAGGTTCCGCGCGATCAGATGTTCGGCCTCGGTAATCTGGCCATTGCGGATCTTCAGGCGCAGCGCGAGCTCGATCGGCTTGCCGCTCTCTTCGATCACACCGAGGAAACCGACCTCTTCTGAAACGGGGTCGGGAACGTAAATCTTGAAGGTCGTTGGACCGGCAGTGGCGGTTTTCCATAGCCCCTCGCCCGGCTTCATCGGTGTGATGTTTTCGACAAACTCCACATTCGGCGAAAGCTTCACTTTGGAGGGATCGTGAGCCACAACCGCGGCAAGATAGACGTCCACGGTCTTAACCAGACACGCACGGTTGCAGCTGGCCGGAGCCGCCTCGGCCTGTCGCGGCGCAGCCATACCACAGAAAACAAGCACGACAGCAACTGCCTTCACCAGGTTTTTCATGTTATGCCCCAATTTTGAACAGCAAGAACATCAAACCTTTGCCGCCTGGCGCGTGAGCATTGCGATGAGCGGTGCATACGCCGGATAGGCGGCGCTTAGTTTTTCTCTGTCGCCCAGTTCAAAATCGACAGGATCGAACCCTGGCGCCATGGTTGTGCCCATCAATGCAAACGTTCCGCCGGGGGCCAGACGAGAGCCCTGCCAGGTGCCTCCGCACACCACCTGCTGCAAGCGCATGCCGGCCGAGATGTTTTGCCCGAGCAACAGGGCTTCTGCCGAACCGTCCGGTCTCAATTTCAACATCTCAACTGGATCCCCCAAATAGAAGTGGTATACCTCATCGCCCTTAAGGCGATGCATCGCCGAGAAAGTTTCAGGAGTCAGCATGTAGTAGATAGCGGTTGACAGCGATCGCTCTCCGGAATAGCAGGGGGACAGCACCTGTTTCGGCAGCCGGTGCGTAGACCTGTACGCCTCGGCGAATAAGCCTCCTTCCACAACAAGCGGCTCGAGCTTCAACAACCTGCGGACGTCGTCGGCCGTCAGCACCGCTCGGAAGATACGGATGAGCGTCAGGGAAGGCAAGCAAAAATCTCAAGCCCATGCTGATGTTGGAAGGCGGTCCAGATCGAACTGGATGCTGCATAGCCAGGAACTGCGTGCCGGAATGTCAGTTGACACTCCCGGAGCTGGTTTCCATAATCGGCTATGGCGGCAAATTCCTTGAAAGAACGCGAGCAAGCTCACGAGCGGGCCCTCGAAGAGGCCGTTGCCCGGACTCTGCGCGACAACCTCGTTCCTTTGCAGCGCACTGCCGACGACCTGCAGCAGGCTTACGCCGATCTGGTGGCTGCCTGCTCGTCGAGCCGCCCCAGCAATGCGCTGCCAGCTATGCTTCGTGCGCAAACCGCCGCGGCCGCTCTGGCCGCAGGCCTCTCGGTGCTCTCGAATTTTGTCGCGGTTGCGCTCAGGCCGCGGGAAGAAAGTGGCCCGGAGGCGGCGGCAGCCTACGGCGAGGTGCACGCACCATCCGGCTTGGACGAGCCAGAAGCTCCGCCCGTGTCCGAGGACGGGTGGGCCGAGGTAGAGCAGGATGTTTCCAGCGAAATACCGCTGGATTCCCCGGTCGTGGAAGCCCTCGACGTTTCCGCGCCGCCAGCCGCGGCCGAGGTACCGGCCTTTGACATCTGCACGCTTCCGACCGATCTTCAGGAGCTGCATCGCCGCGCCAATCGAGTTGCCAAAGTGGCGATGCAGGACATCAAACTATTGCGCCCCAAGGAAGTCCAACTTGGCCGCAAGAACAAGGATATCTGCATCAGGTTACGAACTGACCTGGACAAGGCTCGAAAGGAATATGACCGCCGGTTCCGCAGCATTCAGGATCACCCCACCGATTACTTCCATCATTGGATGGTCGAAATTTTGGGAGAGGGCGATTCCGCGGCGCTAGGAGAGTACCCCTATCCCTCGCCGGCACTTCAGCATTAGTATCTTCCGTATGAGCTTTTCCGGCCGGCTCGCTGCGATCTCCGTCGCGTTGGTGTTTCTCTGGTCTCCCGGCTTCGCCAGGGCGGCGGCTAAATCGCCCGCCGCTTCCGCGCGCGAACCGGCCTTCACAGAAAAACAGCTCGAGAGGCTGGCCCGTTCTCTGAAAGGCCCAGGGGCGGGCCAGGCCTACGCGCAATTGAGCTCCGTGGCGATGCAGAAGTCTTCCGGCACTTTGGGCATACGTGCAGCTCTCGCGCTCGGCTGTTTCGATTACGGCAAGGGCCGTTATCTGCAGGCGCTGAAGTGGTTAGAGCGCGCGAAAAACGACCCACTGCTGGCCGACTATAGTCTCTACTGGACCGCCGAGACCCATCTGGCGCAAGGCCGCAGCGCCGACGCGCTCGCCGAACTGAAGCAATTCCGGCGGGAGTATCCCGATTCGGCGATTACCGACGAGGTACTCCAGTCGCTCGGCGAAGCTGCGATGGCCTCAAATCAGCCAGCCGATGCGGTCGGCGCGCTGGAGGCCGCCGCCCTGACCTCCGAGAAGCCCGACCTGCTTTTGCTCCGCGGCGAGGCCCGCGAGCGAACCAACGACCTCGTCGGTGCGGCTGTCGATTACGAGGCGGTCTATGTGCGTTTCCCCACGAGCGAACAGGCGCACGAAGCAAGTGTGAAGCTGAGCTTCCTGCGCAGCAGTCTCGGCGACAAATTCCCGCAGCTGTCGGCGGCCCAACGACTCGAACACGCCTCCACACTGTTTGCGGAGAGGGATTGGCCGGACGCGCGCAGCGAATACTCCCTCCTCTTGCCGGAACTTTCTGGAGCGGATCGCGAGCGCGCCGAACTGCGTATCCTAGAGTGCGGTGTGTCTCTGAGCGGCGGGCCTTCGGAGTTAGCGGCTCTCCCAATCACCAACCCCGAAGTCGATGCCGAACGTTTTGGTTCGCTTGCCGACTACTATCGCTCGCAGCAGGATGAGACGCAAATGACGGCTGCGGTTGAGGCCGCCGTCACACGCGCGCCGCATAGTCCGGAGGCCGAGTCCGCGCTTTTCCTGGCGGGGAATTACTACTGGGTCGAGCTCAATCGGGACCGTGCGGCGAGCTATTACAGGCGGGTGGAAGAAGACTTCCCGACGGCGGCCGATGCGACTGCCGCGCAGTGGCGCGTGGCGTGGACGTCGGTGCTGAAGCGTCAGCCCGATTCGGTGGACTTGCTGAAAGAGCATTTGCGCCGCTTCCCCGGTTCCCCGTACACGTCGGATGCATTGTACTGGCTCGGCCGCTTGGCCGAGGAGGCTGGCCAGCCAACCCTGGCGCGGAGCTACTACGTCAAATTGGCCGATCGATACCCGCAGAATTACTTCGAACAACTGGCTTCCGAGCGTCTTCGCGCGCTCGGCCGGGAGCCGGTCGAGGTATCCGATGTAGTCGCCGAGATTCCGGCCGTTTCGGCGATACCCAAACTGGACGGTGCGATCCCGCTTGCGGCAGTGGGCCACCGCGCGCGTGCCCAAGCTCTGCGTTCGATTGCTTTCGATGCCTCGGCGGAACTCGAGCTGCGTGCGGCTTATGACCGGACCGGTGCGCCGCGCCTGCTATTGGAGGTGGCCCAGACCGCCGCAACGGCGGGCCATTACGGCTCGGCGATTGTCGCCATACGGCAGATTTTTCCGCAGCTCGAATCGCAGCCGTTTCTGGAAGTGCCACGCGAAGTTTGGATGACCGCCTATTCCTTACCGTTCGAGCCATCGATCCGACGCTGGTCGGCTCGCGTCGGACTCGATCCCCTGCTGGTCGCAGGACTGGTTCATCAGGAGTCCGCCTTCGACCCCGAGGCGCGCTCGCCCAAGAATGCCATCGGGTTGATGCAGCTTCTGCCTGGGACGGCTCGGCTGCTGGCGCGCCAACAGAAGATCCGCTACTCTCGCTTCCGCCTCACCGATCCCGACTACAATGTCCGGCTCGGCACTGCCTATTTTGCCCAACTCGTAAAAGAGTTTGGCAGTACGGAAGCGGCGCTGGCCGCCTATAATGCCGGCGAGGATCGCGTCGAGTTTTGGACTATCGGACAGACCTATCGCGAGACGGCCGAATTTGTCGATTCGATTCCGTTCAGCGAAACGCGCCAGTACGTTCAAATCATTGCACGGAATACCGAGATCTATCACCGGCTCTATGGACCTCAAAACGACTCCAGCGGTGCCCGCGTCAGCGGCGGCCACTAGCCCTAGACTCTCCGCGAAAGCCGAGCGTTTCACCGAATCGGTGATCCGTGAAATGACACGGCTCGCCCTCCAACATGGCGCTGTCAATCTTTCGCAGGGCTTTCCCGATTTTCCCGCTCCGCCGGAAATCAAGAACGCCGCAAAAGCGGCGATCGATGCCGATCTGAACCAGTATGCCATTACCTGGGGAGCGAAGAAGTTCCGCGACGCGATCGCCGCGAATTTCGAGCGTATGCAGGGCATCGCTGTAGACCCCGAGCGCGAAATCACGGTCTGTTGCGGGTCGACTGAAGCCATGCTCTCGGCGATGATGGCCATCATCAATCCCGGCGACGAAGTGGTTGTGTTCGAGCCTTTCTACGAGAACTATGGCCCCGATGCGATCCTTTCCGGTGCTACTCCGCGTTTCGTCAGGCTGCATCCGCCGGATTGGACGTTCGATTCCTCGGAATTGGCTGCGGCGTTCGGTCCGGCAACGAAAGCGATCATTCTCAATACACCGAACAATCCGACCGGCAAAGTCTTCGATCGCGCCGAGCTGGAAACCATTCGCGACCTCTGTCTTCGTTGGAACGCGTTTGCGATCACCGACGAGATCTACGAGCACATGCTCTATGACGGCGCGCATCATATCTCGCTCGCCACCATCGAGGGCATGCGTGATCGCACCATTACGATCAACGCTCTTTCGAAAACCTACAGTGTCACCGGCTGGCGCGTGGGATGGGCCATAGCCGCGCCTGGGGTCACCGCGGCCGTTCGCAAGGTGCACGATTTTGTAACCGTGGGAGCAGCCGCGCCGCTCCAGGAAGCCGGAGTCGTCGCCCTCGGGATGCCTCGGACGTATTACGAAACTCTGGCCCGCGAATATCTCGCCAGGCGCGACCGCTTGCTGGGGATTCTGAGTCAGGCCGGATTTCGCTGCTTCCAGCCGCGGGGAGCCTACTACATCATGACGGACATCTCCCGATTCGGCTTCCCCGACGACGTGGCCTTTGCGAGATATCTGGTGAAAGAAATTGGCGTTGCTGCCGTGCCCGGGTCAAGCTTCTATCGCGATCCGGCCGACGGGCGAACGCACCTGCGCTTTACCTTCTGCAAAAAGGAATCGACCTTCGAGGCCGCCGCCGAGCGCCTGTCGCGATTAAGCCGCAAGTAGCTGTTTTCATCTGCTCTCGGTTGGTCGGGATCTGCCCCCATTGCGCTTCACCCGCTCAAATCAAAGGTTTGCTGATATTCCGGTATGGTAACCGGCCAGTGGTACGCGGTCGTGATCGCCGTCTGAAACCCGTCGAGCGCACTGGGCTCGCCGTGAACCAAGAACGTCTGACGTGGCTTCGCCTCGATACCCGCGAGCCACCGCAACAGTTCGCTCTGCCCGGCGTGCGCGGAAAGCTGTCCGACATCCACAATTTCAGCGCGCACCGGAACCTGCTCGTGAAACAAGCGGAGGTACTTTGCGCCGTCCAAGAGCAGCCGTCCGCCGGATCCCTCGGCCTGGTAGCCGACCAGCATCACCGTGTTGCGGGAATCGGGCAGTCGCCGTGCCAGGTGGTGCTTGATGCGTCCTCCGGTGATCATTCCGCTGGCGGAAATAATGATCGACGGCGTAACCACGTCATTGATTTTTTTGGATTCTTCGACCGTACGGGTCATGTGCACTTCATGGCAATTCAGCGGATCGTGGTTGCCGCTGGTTTCCAGTGCGCTGAATTCGGCGTCATGATCCTCATGATGCGTCAGGTACAGTGCGGTTACGTCGATCGCCATCGGGCTATCGACAAAGACCGGCAGACGCGGGATCCGCTGCTGCTCCTCGAGCCTGCGAAGGTAATACATCAGTGTCTGCGTTCGTCCCACTGTGAAGGCCGGAATCACGACCGAGCCCCCGCGCTTCGCGGTGCGGCTGACGACGTCGGCGAGTCGGTCCTCGATCGAATCGGTCGGATGATCGCGGTCCCCGTAGGTCGATTCGCAGAGCAGAAAATCCGCGCCTTTTGGAGATTCGGGATCCTTCAGAATCGGCTGATCGTAGCGGCCCACATCCCCGGAGAAAACCACCAGCGTCTGCCTGCCGTTCTCTTTGATCGTCAGCTCCAGCCAGGAAGAGCCGAGGATGTGCCCTGCGTCGTGCGGGCGGACGGAAAACTGCGGGCTAATCGCGAAGGTCTCGGCACGAGCCATCACCCGGAATCGATCGAGTGCTGCCCGCGCCTCGACGACGGTGTAGAGCGGCAGTGGCGGCTTATGGGCGCTGTAGCCTTTTTTCGCCGCGTACTGCGCGTCCTCCTCCTGCAGGTGAGCAGAATCAGGAAGCAGAAGCGCGCACAGCTCGTGGGTTGCGGCATTGGAGTAGATCGGCCCCCGGAAGCCTTCTCGGACCAGGCGCGGCAGATAGCCCGTGTGGTCGATGTGAGCGTGCGTGAGCAGGACCCAGTCGATGGTCGAGGCATCGATAGGCAGCTTCTCCCAATTCCGCTGCTTTAATTCCTTCGAGCCTTCAAACAGCCCGCAATCGACCAGCAACCTCTTGCCTGCAGCTTCGACCAGGTATTTCGATCCGGTTACGGTTCGCGCTGCACCTAGAAATGTGATTTTCGCCATGGACCAGATTCTAATGTACCTACGGCGAACGGCCGGGAAAGTTTCTGGCCCCGGGTCCCCAGTGGACACAAACCGGAGTGCGTTTGACCGCTCGCACACCCCAGTGCTATAAAGGCAGGTGGATTCAGTGCCGGTGGGGCCGTGGCGCAGTTGGGAGCGCGCCTCGATGGCATCGAGGAGGTCGAGGGTTCGAATCCCTTCGGCTCCACCAGTTTCGGGCTCCCGCAAAGCTGGGCGGTATCGCTTTCCGCCCTGTCGGCTGTGCCAGCCCGCTATGGTCAAGTTGTTGAAAGTGAACGACTTAAGATTACGCTGGGCTGCTACGGTACTTTGGTCGTATTCTTTTGGAAGTTGTTTTTCCGCTATGCTTCAGAAACCTAAGCGCCCAACCGGTGTCTAAATGAATGGAGAGGCACACGGCCGGGAGCGCGGTGGAACCGATGGCTGAGCTGGCACAAAGCCTGTCCTGGGTGCGTGACGAGGCGGAGCTGGTCGCTGAACTTCAGGCCGGGTCCGATTCCGCCTTCGACTACCTGATCACCTACTATCATTCGAGTGTCTACAATTTGGTGTACGGGATTGTTTCCGACGCGGCCGATGCCGCCGACGTGACGCAGGAGGTCTTTCTCCGCGTTTTTCGGAGCATTCGTGGCTTTCGCCGCAGCAGTTCTCTCAAGACATGGCTCTATCGCGTTTCGGTGCGTCAGGCGCTCAATCATCGCCGCTGGTGCTGGCGGCACCACCGCCAGCAGGTTTCGATCGATGCCGACGGCCCCGAGAACGGCCCGGCGCGCGAGCTGGAAGATGGCGATGCCACTCCTTTCGAGCAGTGTGCCGCGCACGAGATCGAGAGCACCGTCCGGCGCGCGCTCAGTCGAGTCCCGCCCGTTTTCCGCAGCGCAGTGATTCTACGTGACCTCGAGGGGCTGTCGTATGAAGAGGTCGCCGAAGTCCTCGAAGTTTCCGTGGGCACCGTGAAATCTCGCATCCTGCGGGGGCGCAGGATGTTGAGGGAAATTCTCGATCCGCTTCTGCATGCTGCCGAAGTTCACTCTCGGGATACGCCGGGCCACAGTGTGACGGTGTCGCGCCGCCAGCATGAGAAGATTCATTTTGTCGCGCCTGCAGAAATCGTCGGCGCGCCCCGGCCCAGCGAAGCGCAGGCGGGTGAGCCATGAACTGCCGCGAAGCCCAACATTATCTCCCCGGATATATGGATGGTGCCGTCCTTGCCCGGCGACGCGCCCATCTGCGTCGCCACCTGGACAGTTGCGCAAGTTGCCGTCGCGAACTGGAGCGATACCGCATCCTTGCCAGCCACCTCGCCAAGGTGGAGCCCATCGTTCCGCCCGCCGATTTGGCGATGCGGATTCGGGTCGAGACATCACGCAAGCGTTCCTGGTGGTCGATGCCGGGACAGATGTGGGACCGCGCCGTTCTCATAACGCAGAATATCCTCAAGCCCCTGGCATTTCCGGCGACCGGAGGTGTTCTGGCGGCGATCGCCATTTTCCTGTTTGTCACTCAGGGCATGCTCGTCGGCCTGACGGTGAGCGCAGGGGCTGACGACCTGCCGCTGAACCTCGTGCAACCGGCTGAGCTGGAAAGCCTGGCTCCTTTTCCCATCACCGATATCGACGATGGTCGCGCCAACGCGGGTGCTCTGCTTCTGGAAGCGACCGTAGACGCGCAGGGTCAGGTCGTCTACTACAAGATTCTCTCCGGTCCTACCAATGCGGCGCTCGAGCGCCAGATCGATCAGGTCCTTTTGTTCTCCCGCTTCCGCCCACAATCGGAGTTTGGACGTCCGATGGGCGGTGGCCGGGTGTTGTTGAACTTCAGCGAAGTTCGCGTCCGCGGCTAATCGGCTCCGAGTGAGGGTTGACTCCGTTCCTCCTGCTCGCTAGAGTTTGGGTGTCATTGGAGACCTCCGGCGACGCGCGCCGGGCCTAGATCGGACACCTCTTGAGGATTTCTGCCATTCATGAGTTTCGCAGAGTTTACGTCCTCTTCGCGTTTCTAGTAGCCTTTCTGGCGGCCGGCGCCGCAGTCGTTGCCGGACAGCTGGATTCGTTCGGCATCACCGCCGAGGCCAATCCGCAGGTCTTCGCCACCTTGTGTGCCCTGGACGCCGCGGGGTTCGACGCCGATGAAAGCACGCTAGCGGAAATGCCCGCGCGCCTGGCTCTTCGCGGTGATCTCCTCAAAATGCAGGGTCCTGCCACCGAAGCGCTCCGGCAGTTCTACCGCGACCATGCACTGGCCAATTCCGCCGACACCCTTTCCCGCTACATCACCTTTGCCTTGGCTGCCGGTCCGCCGCCAAGCTTTGAATTTGAAACCGATCGCGAACTGCTTCCGCCCGATGTGCTTGCGATCGATGGGTTTCAATCTGTGCTGGCGGCCTTTTACAAAGAAGCGCGGCTGGACATTCGCTGGGCCAGAGTCCAGCCGGAGTACCAGCCTCTGGTCGAGCGCTACCGTCCCTTGGTTCGCAAGGTCGTGACCGTCGTGAACGCGTATCTGCGGGAGGTGGAGCGGCCTTCGAGCGGCCGCAGTTTTGCAGTTTATGTGGAGCCGCTCGTGGGCGCTCGCACCAACTTCCGCAATTTCGGCGATAAGTACGCGATCGTTGTCGGCACCGACCCCGAGGCACGTCAAGATGCCATCCAGCATGCGTTCCTGCATTTCAAGCTCGACCCGCTGGTGCTCAAATACCGACCGCTCCTGGACATCCGCAGCAGCCTTCTGAACGTAGCCGGACGTGCTCCGCGTCTGCCCGAAGAATATCGGAGCGATTTCGTCTCGT
Source organism: Candidatus Acidiferrales bacterium (assembly GCA_030037525.1). GTDB lineage: Bacteria > Acidobacteriota > Terriglobia > Acidiferrales > UBA7541 > Palsa-295. The sequence goes on from JASHRC010000073.1 coordinate 16,921, forward strand.
TCACCGACGAATGTTTGATCAAAGCGGTCGAACTAAGGGTTCGACACTTGCCGCCAGATCGCCTGGAAGCTGCCATAAAAGAGGCGGACAAGTCGGGCTTCATCTTGGTCCGCCCCTTGGTGGCCCAATTGCAAAAATTCGAGAAGGACGAGCCGGCCATGTCGTACTGGTTTCCCGATTTGATCTCCGGTATCAGCGTGGACGATGAAACAAAGCGCCTGCAAGACTTCACCTTCGCCCCGGCCGACTCCTCGCCTGTGCCAGACGAACACGGCGCTCGTTCCGCAGCGGCTCAACCCTCTCAGCTGGATCGCTGGCTTGCCGAGGGTGATCGCGAAATCGCCAGGAAGGACATATCGGCGGCCACGGCAACCTTCCAAACCGTGCTCGCCAAATATCCCGACGAGCCGCGCGGGCTCTACGGTCTGGCGATCGCGTCGGTACTTTCCGGCAAGGCCGACGAAGCTCGCGGCCTTTTTGAGAGGGTTCTGTCTGTCGAGGGTCGCAGTGCGGATGGGTCCCGCGCAGCGATGGATCCGGGAATCATCGCTTGGTCGCATGTGTATCTTGGCCGCATTTATGACCTCGAAGGCGAACGCGATCTGGCCGTGAAGGAATATCGTGAGGCTCTCGGGGTTGACGGTGCACCGGAAGCGGCCCGCCTGGCTGCCCAGACCGGCGTCGAAACCGCCTATAAGGCTCCGGAACGCCCGGGCGAAGATCGGCAGCTCCAGCCATGAAGCGGCGAGCCGGCATGGTCAGGACCCGATTCCCGCTTCTTTTTCTGGTTGCCTGGGTTGCCTCGCCGGCCGTCCTCGCGCAAACGGCGACCCAAGGCGGACAGCAGGCGACTGCCCAGAGCACGGGAACCGACTCCTTGCAGACCCAGCTGCACATGCTGACCGATGTGCAAAGGCAAGGGCAAGGCATCGACAAGAAGGAATTCGCCGACTACAAGGCGTTCTATAACGAAAATCAGGAGCCGGCACGGAAGATCCAGTTGGGCCAGGCGTTTCTTCAAAAATATCCCAAGAGCACGCTGGCCGAAGCCGTTGATCGAGGCCTGATCGGTGCCTACATCGCGCGGGAAGACTGGCCGGATGTCTACCGAGTGGCGGACAACGCGCTGGCTCTCAAGCCCGACGACGTGGATGTTCTCACCACCGTAGGATGGGTTATTCCGCACGAGTATCGTCCTGAGGATCCCGATGCCGACCAACTATTGAGCAAGGCCGAGACCTATGAGAAGCACGCGATTGAGATCCTGCCGACGATGCCCAAGCCCGAAGGCCTCACCGACGCGCAGTTCGCCACTTTGAAGCACGCGAAATCCTGTCAGGCCCATAGCGCCTTGGGACTGGTTTACTTCCGACGCGAGCAGTACGAGAGTTCCGCGCGGGAACTTCAGCAGAGCGTCGATAACACTCCGAACGCCGATCCCACCGATCTCTATGTTCTTGGGATCGACCTGGAGAATCTGAAGCGCACCGGCGAAGCGGCGGATGTTTTCGGCCGTTGCGCTGCGATCGAGGGCAGTTTGCGGGACCGCTGCAAGGAAAATGCCGATCGGATGAAGAAGCTGGCGAGCCGGTAGGCTAGAATCGTATCTAGGGTCCCCGGCCCTGAAGGAAGGGAACTATGAACCGTTCGCGTGGTCTCGCTCGCGTCCCAGCGCTGGCGTCGGCATTTGCGCTCGTTTTCTTATCTCCTACCGCGACAGGCGCGCAGAATCGGACCGACGCCAATCAAAAAGACCAAGCGCCCGCCTCCCAAGTGGACCCGCAGGAAGAGGCTGCCTACAAGGCCTTCTACGATTCGAACCCCCAGGATCCTGACACGCGAATCAAACTCGGCGAAGCCTTCGTCCAGAAATATCCGAAGGGCCGTTATGCGGAAGGCGTCTATGCGGCGCTTACTCGCGCCTACTACGCGAAGCAGGACTGGAAGAACTTCTACGCCAGCGGGGACAATGCTCTCGCTTTGAATCCGGACGATCCCTCGGTGCTGGTGATCGTCGGCTGGGTGATCCCGCACCGGTTGAATCCCAATGATCCCAATGCATCGAGCGACCTAGACAAGTCGGAACGATACGAGAAGCACGCCATCGAAGTGATCGGTACAATTCCCAAGCCGGCGAATATGACCGACGAGCAGTTCGCCCAAACCAAGGCCAGTCTCCTCGGTCAGGCTCACAGCGGCTTGGGCCTTGCTTACTTTCGGCGGCAGGAATCGGCCGAGTCGGCGAAGGAACTTGAGCAGGCCACCCAGAGCGAGTCGCCTCCCGATCCTGCGGACTTTTTCGTTTTGGGCCTCGACCTCCAGAATTTGAATCGCTACGGCGAAGCGGCCGATGCCTTTAGTCGTTGTGGCGAGATTCCCGGAGCCCTACAGGACCGGTGCAAGCAGCAAGCGGACGCAGTCAAGAAGCAGGCTAAGTAGGAGCGAAATCCCCGACGTCATGACCGAGGAAGAGCGCGAGGAAATCGAGGCGGTTCTCGGATATCGCTTCGGGCATCCTGACCGGCTCGAGCGCGCGCTCACGCATCGGTCACACCGGCAGGGCGCCCGGGGAACCGACAATGAGCGCCTGGAATTCCTGGGAGACCGGGTTCTCGGCCTGGTCGCCAGCGAACAGCTCTTCGAATCCTTTCCCAACTGGGACGCAGGAAAACTCTCGAAGGGCTTGGCGAAACTGGTCAGCGCCCCTTCGATCTATATGGCTGCGCACCGACTCAAGCTCGGGCGCCACTTGCGCCTCGGTCCGGGGGAAGAGAAGACTGGCGGCCGCGAGAAACTGAGACTGCTCGCCGATGCCTACGAAGCCGTCGTCGGTGCCATCTACCTCGACGCGGGCATGCCCGCCGCGGCTGCGTTCTTGCGGCGCACCCTCCTGGTTCCTGCTTTAGAGAGTGGCGTCGAAGGTCTGGAACGCCCGGATCACAAGTCGGCGTTGCAAGAATGGCTTCAACGCCGGGGCCTCGCCACGGTAGAGTATCGGATCAGAGGTGAAACGGGTCCGCAGCACCAAAAGATGTTCGAGGTGGAAGTCTGGCACTCGGGTCGCAGGCTTTCCTCATCCCAGGGCCGCAGCAAGAAGGAAGCAGAACAGTCGGCCGCGCGCACCGCGCTCGAGTGCCTGGTGTCGATCGGGGAGGTCGGTTAACGGGCCATGGCAACGGATTCTCGAGTCATAGAGGCTTCGACGGCTGAAGTCCCCCGTCCGCGCGCCGCGGATGGGGCAGCGCGGGATTCGCTCATCGATTTCCTGGAATCCCTGCTGGTGACGATCCTGCTCGTTCTGTTCGGAACCACGTTCGTGGTTCAAGCCTTCAAGATCCCCTCCCAATCGATGGAACCCACACTGCTGGTTGGCGATCACCTGCTCGTGAACAAGTTCATCTTCGGGGGCAGCGGGGCTTGGTACGAAAAATTCCTGCCCTACCGACCGGTACGCCGCGGAGACATCATTGTCTTCCGCTTCGCCTACGACGATCATGAGCATTATGTAAAGCGCGTCATCGGAGTGCCGGGCGACCGCATTCGCATCGTTGACCAACAGCTCTACATCAATGAATCGCCGGTTGCCGAGCCGTATGCGTACCACGACCTCACGGCCTATGATCCCCTGAGCGAGAATTTTCCTCCGGCAGCGCACTTCCGAGCAATGGGTTTGCGTCCTGAATGGGCCAAGGACATCGTCAATTACCTTCGCAACGGCGAACTGCTGGTGCCCCCGGATCATTATTTTGTGATGGGGGACAACCGAAACAGCAGCCTCGACAGCCGTTACTGGGGCTTTGTCGACCGCCGCGCGATCATCGGCCGCCCCATCTTGGTGTACTGGTCGGTGCGGGCGACGGCGAATGATTACGCCGATCGCAGCCTTCTGGGCTCGCTGCGCGGGATCACCGGAGCGCTCTTTCACCTTCCCAGCGAAACGCGCTGGCATCGGATGCTGCGAGCTGTGCGCTAGACTCCTGCTTCTTTGGCCACTCCCTATGTCGGAGACCTACATCGAGCGAGTTCCCACGACCGAGCCGGCTCGATCGACGGCTTTCGAGAGATTTGTCAGTTGGCGCTGGCCGAGACGAATTCTGGCCCTGCTGGCCCTGTTATGGATTGCCGCCGAGGGCATTTCGCTCGCGATCGAGCACACGCGCCTGCGGCGGATCCTTACAGCGCAGCTGGAATCGGCCATCGGCCGCAGGGTCGAGGTCTCTAGCTATCGCTTCCGTTTCTGGGATGGTCCGGTCATCGAAGCACGCTCCGTGGTGGTCGGAGAGGATCCCCGTTTCGGAGCTGAGTATTTCCTGCGAGCGGATTCGATGGCCGCTCACCTACGCTGGCGCAGCCTGGTACGTGGCCGCCTCGAGTTCGGCACGATTTCGCTCGCTCACCCCAGCCTGAATCTGGTTCGCAATTCTCGTGGAGACTGGAATCTCGCCGAATGGCTTCCGCAGCTAGGCGCACTCCTTCCATCGCGGGAGTCGGCCGGTCCCGGCGCACCCTCTTCGGTTGCGCGATTTCAGCGCATCAAAGTTGATGAAGGACGCATTAATTTCAAGCTGGCTGACGAAAAGCTTCCGTTTGCTTTTGTGGGAGTTACCGGCGCCGCGGAGATGGTCGGGTCCAGCCGCTGGGCGATCCATCTCGAGGCTGTTCCCTGGCGCGCTGCGGTCGTTCTGCAGCAAGCAGGCGTCATTCACGTGTCTGGGGAGGTAGGTGGCACTTCATCTCGTCTGCGGCCGGCGGCCATCAGTGTCACCTGGACCGGCGCATCCCTGCCAGACGTCCTCCGCCTGGCGCGCGACAACGATTTCGGCGTTCGCGGCCTGCTGTCTCTCTCCGTCGAGGCGCGGACCGACGCCCAAAGCAATGGCTGGACGATCAAGTCCCGTGCTCAGTTGCAACAGATTCATCGCTGGGATTTGGCGCTTCGGCCGGACAACCCGTCGCTCAACTGGATTGCGCAGTTTGCCTGGCAGCCCTCCTCGCCCTATCTTGAGTTGATCAAGGCAACGGTCGAAGCACCGCACTCGCACCTCGAGGCCAGTGGAATCGTGTACTCAAGCTCCGGACCCGAGCGCTCGGTAGGGCACTGGCAACTGGTGTCCTCTTCGGGCGATATCGATGCCGGGGATGCGCTGGCTTGGGCGCGCGCGTTTCATCCAGGCATTGCGGACGATCTTTCGGCCCAGGGCGTCGCCCATCTGGATACCGGCGTTTCGGGCTGGGCGCCGCGCCTGGCGCACCTGGAGGTCTCCAGCAGCGGAATCGATTTGTCGGGCTCGGCGCTGGTCGGGCCCGCTCATGTGGGGCGCTTCGAGGCTCGCTACACGAGCGGGAATCGGCTCGCATTGCTTGCGCCCATAAGCGTCTGGTGGGGTTCGCCGGGTCATGCCCAGAGTTCCCTTCGCCTGGAGACGGTGGCGAAGCGGAACTCTGTTCCCGTGTGGCGCGTTTCCGGCTCGACGACCCAAATTGGCGATCTAATCGCGGGGGCGGGCGCGTTTGGCTGGAACATGGCGAGAGGCTGGGATGTTGCCGGGCCATTCGCCTGCGACCTTCGATGGCCACAGCAGGGCAACGCCCGTTTTGCGGAGGCGCTCGGCCAGGTGTCGGGCTGGATGGAATTTGGCGCGCCCAGCAGCACGTCAGATGGCGTTAGGCTCCGCGTTCCGTTCCTGAATCTCCCCATCGAGCAGATCAAAGGGCGCATCGAACTCAAGCCTGGCGTGCGCCAGGCCCAATTGACTTCCGCCGAGGCATTCGGCGCGCGGTGGAGAGGCAGTTTCGAACGTCGCGATCTATCCATGCCATGGCAATTCGATCTCGCGGCGGACCAGCTCTCCGCTGCCGATCTCGACCGGTGGCTCAATCCGCGCTGGCGTGAGAGCTTGCTTGACCGTATGCTGCCGTTTCTGAATTCGCGTTCAGAGACGAGCGGCCCGCCCGAGAATCTCCAGGCGCTAGGGCATCTCAGGACCGGGCGTTTCGTTTTGGGTCGACTGCTGGTATCGGACCTGGAGGGCGACGTTGCACTTCATGGTCGCCGCGTCACAGTTGCCAATGCGGACGGCCAGTTCTACGGCGGTGAAGTGACCGGCTCGCTCGACGCGAGTCTTCGGTCTGTTCCCTCTTATCGCGCTGATCTCGAGTTTTCTCATGTCGACGCCTCCACCTTATCTGCCCTGACGTCCTCGCTCAGCGCCTTCACCGCCGAGTCGGCCGCTCTGGAAATCCTCTTGGCGGCACGAGGCGCCAGCCGGTCCGATCTGCTTTCTTCTCTTATTTGCCAAGGGACCGCTCGCGTGTCGCGTCCCGGGTTTCGGGAGTTCGATCGGTCGAAATCGCTGGAAGACCAGCCTTCGAGCGCCCGTTTCGCCGAGGGGAGCGCGGACTTTTCGTGCGGCAGCGGGAAAATTGAGTTCGAGCACCTTCGGTTGGTTGGTCGCCCAGATTCCGACCTCGACGGCTCCGGAAGCGTTGATTTCAAAGGCGCTTTGAATATGCGATTTACCCTGGGACCCAATCGCCCCGGTCCTGCTCGACCGAATCGGGAATTTCGTCTGACAGGCACTCTCGCTGCGCCCGAAGTGACACCGATTTTGAATCCTGTCTCCAGCCGGTCTCGTTGAACGAGTGTGCCTTGCTCGGAAGGCCTGTGTTAGCGTCTGGCGAGTGCGCGAAAATCGGACAAGGCTTCTGCGTTTTGCTCGTCGCTTGGGCGCTCGTGCTTACTGCCAGCGCGAGCTCGGGCATTCGCCTCACACCGAAATATGTGCCCGGTCAAGCCTTTCGATACCGCGTTGAGTCGCGGACGGCGACCGCCGGCACAATCACCACGCCGATTCTCAATCCCGAGGGCGCAACGGTGTCCCAGGTGAGCGTCCATCTCGAGATCCGCCTCGACGTGCTCGACCGGCCGAGTGGCGGAAATCCTGCGACCGCTCGTTTGCGGGCCACCTACGAAAAATCGAGCGCCGACTCCCAAAGCGACGCCTTCGATCCCGCTCGTCCTTCTCCGTCGATGGAGTACGCCAAGCTCGAAGGGCGCTCGTTCGAATTCGCCCTCGATTCGAGCGGCCATATCGACACGATCCAAGGCATCGAAGAAAGTTTTCCTGACCGCGCCATCCGGCAGGCGGCGCTCTCCTGGTTGGGGGAAGTTTTCTGGGGCGGCACCTTTCCCGCGAGCGGCGTCACGATCGGGCGGAAATGGAAGAGCGAACGCCCTGTCGAGGCAGCGCCTTTTTCCGATCTGATCTGGCGTCGAGAGTCCAGTTATCTACGGGACGAGCCGTGCCACGCCGAATCGGAGGTCGCCGTTGCGCCCAACCGAACCGCGCCGCCTCAGGAAGGCTGCGCGGTCATCCTGACCCGCTTCACCATCCTGCGCCGCGGCTCAGCGCACGCCGAGGCGACCGCCCCAGATTATTTGCGTTACGGCTTGCGCGTCTCCGGTTCGTGGACTGGTTCGGGCGAGAGCCTCGATTCGGTTTCTCTTTCAACCGGTTGGCTGGTGCGTTCCATCGAAACAAGCGATCAGCAGATGGACTACGAGATCACCAGTGCGGCGACAGGGTCTGAAATTCGCAACCGCAGCCATGTCCAGTCCCAGTTGGAAATCACCCTTCTTTCCGCTCGGAAATGAGCGCAACGGAGCTGGAAACTCTGTCGAGAACTGCGCCTGGCTCTGTGTTATGATGCGCGCCTGGAGAATAATCATGCGATATCATGCATAATTATTCTCTGTGCCTCGAATGATCGAAACGCGCCCAGCCGTTCTGCCGGATGTCGAGCAACTCCACGCGATTCTCCAGCCCTATGCCGAGGCGGGTGTGCTGCTGCCTCGCAGCGTTGCCGAACTTTCCGAGAACGTCCGCGACTTCGTCATTGCCGAAGACGACGGTCGTATGGTGGGCTGCGGCGCTCTGCATCTCTACGGCAGGCATCTCGCTGAGATTCGCTCGATTGCCGTGGACTCTCGAAGCCAACGCCGCGGTGTGGGCCGGGCGTTGGTCGAGGCTTTGTTGGGGGAGGCTCGCCGCCACAGCGTCACCTGCGTTTGCCTGTTCACGCGGACTCCCGGCTTCTTTGGCCGCCTGGGGTTTGAAATCGCGCGGCGCGAGGACTTGCCGGACAAAATCTACAAGGATTGCGTCTGCTGCCCGAAGCTGTCGGACTGCGACGAAATCGCCATGTTCCAAGGCAAACTCGCTCCGAACACCAATGGCTTGCGCGACCCGCGCATCTCGATCCCTCTGGTTCAGCTGAAGCCGTAAGCTGCCTTGGTCTGGGCCTGCTTGGGAACAGCCAGCCTCGTTTTGAAGCGAATCGCACTCGAGTTGGCTCCCGCCGGGCGGAGGCCGAGTCTGGGGCGTGCGTTATAATCAAGAATTGCTCGGCGCAAGGGGAGCGCTCGGGCGGCCATCGCATGAACTTCACACTTGCCAGCAATTACGAACCCTGCGGCGACCAACCCGAAGCGATCGCGCAGCTCCTGCGAGGTGTGCGCGATGGCGAGCGCCATCAAGTGCTTTTGGGCGTCACGGGCTCGGGGAAAACCTTCACGATGGCGAAAGTCATCGAGCAGGCGAACCGTCCGACGATCGTGCTTGCGCACAATAAGACTCTGGCGGCGCAGCTTTTCCACGAGTTCAAGGGGTTTTTTCCCCAGAACGCGGTCGAGTATTTCGTCAGCTACTACGATTACTACCAGCCCGAGGCGTACGTTCCGGCAACCGATACGTTCATTGAAAAAGAGGCGACCATCAACGATGAGCTGGACAAGCTGCGGATGAGCGCGACGCGGTCGCTCTTTGAGCGGCGCGATGTGATCGTGGTTGCGTCGGTTTCCTCGATTTACGGCATCGGCTCGCCCGAGGCGTACTACGGCATGATGCTCATGCTGGAGCGGGGCCAGTCGATCGCGCGCGAAGCGATCCTGCGCAAGCTGGTCGAAATCCAGTATGACCGCTCGGAAGATCTTCGCCGCGGCACGTTTCGTGCCCGCGGAGACATGATCGAGATCCATCCGCCCTACGAAGATTTCGGCGTGCGGGTGGAACTGTGGGGCACCCAGATCGAGGCCTTGCGCAAAATTGATCCGCTGACGGGAGAAATTCGTTCCCTGGAAGGCGAGATCACACGGCTGCCGATCTACCCGAAATCGCACTATGTGCTGCCCGCGGCGCAGCGCGAGCGCGCCATCCAGACGATCTACGAGGAGCTGGACTGGTGGAAAGGCGAGCTCGAACGGCAGGGGAAAATCGTCGAGGCCCAGCGGATCGTGCAGCGCACACATTTCGATATCGAAATGATGCGCACGATCGGCTACTGCCACGGAATCGAGAATTATTCGCGCCACCTGTCGGGCCGCTTACCCGGGGAGGCTCCGCCCACGCTGCTCGATTACGTGCCCTCGGATTATCTGCTGTTCATCGACGAATCGCACCAGACCATTCCGCAGCTGCGCGGGATGTATGCGGGCGACCGTTCGCGCAAGCAGACGCTGGTCGAGTACGGCTTCCGCATGCCGTCGGCGCTCGACAACCGTCCGCTCAATTTCGAGGAGTTTGAGCACCGCACCAATCAGGTCATCTACGTCTCCGCCACGCCTGGCCCGTACGAGCTGACCAAATCCGGCGGCCTTTTCGTCGAGCAGGTGATTCGCCCTACGGGCCTGGTCGACCCGGAAGTCCAAGTGCGTCCCGTCAAGGGGCAAGTGGACGACCTGTTGGAGGAGATCCGGGTGCGGGCCGGGCGAAACGAACGCGTGTTGGTCACCACCTTGACCAAGCGCATGGCAGAAGACCTGGCGGAGTACTTTGGGGAAGTCGGCGTGCGTTGCCGCTACCTGCACTCGGAGATCGAGACGCTCGAGCGCGTGCGCATTCTGCGCGATCTGCGGCGGGGCGAATTCGACGTGCTCATCGGCATCAATCTTCTGCGCGAAGGTCTCGATCTGCCGGAGGTCTCGCTGGTTGCCATTCTGGATGCGGACAAGGAAGGCTATCTGCGCAGCGCCACTTCGCTCGTCCAAACCATGGGCCGCTGCGCGCGCCACATCGAGGGCCGCGCCATTCTCTACGCCGACCAGATGACCGAGTCGATGCGCCAGGCCATCGCTGAAACGAACCGGCGCCGCGCCAAGCAGGAAGCCTACAACCGCGAGCGCAACATCACGCCGCAGTCGATCGTCAAGGCCGTCGATATGCAGCTCGCCCGGATTATCGATGCCGATTACGTCACCGTCCCGACCGAAGATACCGCGATTGGCGAGATTACCAGCGCGGAGCAGCTGTCGAAGGTGATTGCCGAGCTCGAAGGGCAGATGCGCGAAGCGGCCAAAGCTTTTGAGTTTGAGCGCGCGGCAGCGCTGCGCGACAAAATCCGTGCGCTCAAGCAGCGCGACCTGGGAGTTATTTCCGGCGGAGCGCTCGCCACAACCCTCGCCCCTGCCGGAGGTCGGGAGGCCTTGCCGGTTTCCGCAGGGCGCCGCTCGGCGAAGAAATCCACGCAGTAAGTCGAAATAGACACCTTCGCGAGGGGCGCCCGGCCTGCCGCCAGTCTCGCCAAATCAGGCGAAGGGGTCGTCTGCGCTGGGCCCGTCATCGCGGTGTTTGAGAAAGCTCTCCCGAACAGGGTCAGCTCGCCAGTGATGAGCGGCCCATCAAACCAGTCCCCGCTTCAATTCTTCAATCGGATAAAACGTGCCGCGCCAGATAATTCCGCGGCGCCATAAGGTTGTGATCGTCGAGCGCGCCAGCATCCAAGCGAACAAGAGCGCCCCCAGCGGAAAGGTCAGCGCATACAGGGGCGATGTCTTGAGCTCCCGGGCCACACCAACTGCGGCGACGGCCGGCAGCAGGGCGGCGATCGTCGCAAAGATGCGCCCCCAGCCGTGGGCAAAGGGAAGCGCCACAACTGGAAACACGCACAGCAGCAGCAGGGCGCCGATTTGCGCGGCGGCGCGCCACAGTTTGAATCCGGTTGTGGCGAAGAAATTCTTCTCGGTGCCGCGAATCGTGTTGCCAAGCCCTCGATACCAGTGCACCGTCACGCGATCGCCGCCCTTGGCGACGCCCGAGCGCACGCCGGCTTGTTTAGCGAGTTTGCCCAGTTTCATGTCGTCCACGACTTCCATGGCCAGCCGGCGGTGGGTCCCGAGCTTTTCGTACGCGCTGCGACGGATCATCTGAAAGGCGCCGATGCCGGAATATCCTCGCGAGCGGATATTGCTCGCCTCCCAAGGCCGCGTGCCGATCAGAAAGGCCATGCCGAAGAAGGTCATCACCAGCTTTTCTCCAAAAGTGAACATCTCGGCGCGGCCGAGCAGCGTCAGGTGTTCCCAGTTTCTTTCGCTCGCCAGGGTGATGGCTCGGCGCAGCACGTCGGGTGAAAAGTGAACATCGGCGTCGGTGAAGACAAGCCAGTGACCGCTGGCATGCTCATAGGCCCGCTGCAAAGCGTGTGGCTTGCCGAGCCAGCCGGAGGGAAGCGATTCGACACGAAAGGCCTTGAGTCGTCGACTTCCTTGAACGGCGGCTTCCAGGATCGAGGGCGTCCTGTCCAGGGAGCGATCGTCCACGGCAATGACTTCGTAGTTCGGATAATCGAGCCCCAGCATTGTTTCAAGCGCGCTCGGCAGTTTTTCGGCCTCATCGCGCCCAGCAAAAAGAACCGAAATCGGAGGACAGTTAGCGTCTTGGGCAGGGGTGGCATCCTCAAGCGATGGAATCGAAGGCACGCCTCGCGCCAGCACCAAGGCTTCTATAATCCATAGAAGGGCAGTCAGGCCGAGCAAAGCTGTCCAAAACACAATTTCCCCCGCGGCAGAGAGGCTCTCGAGGTTATGCTATCGCCGTTTGAAGATCCCGGCCAAGGGCAGGGGCTGATGGCGAGTTCAAGAGCTGACTTGGATTCCACAAAACGCCTTTTCGTGCTCTGAAATACGGAGCTAGTTGGAGTGAGGCAAGCGCGCAGCGTGAAACCCACACTTTCCATCGTTGGCGCAGGCCGCGTGGGGCGAGCCCTTGGCCAGCGCCTGCGCGAGCGCGGCTGGCAGATCGGGGCCGTGGTCACGCGCTCGGTGGCGACGGCGCGGGCCGCCGTGCGTGCCATAGGTGCCGGCAGGCCCGCCGCCAGGCTGGGACCAGACGTGCTCCGGGCCGACGTGATCCTGCTAGCCGTTCCAGACGATCGGCTGCCGAGCCTCGCTCGATCGCTCGCGAAGCTGGCCGGGCGCGGCTCTCGCGGCAAGATCGTGCTGCACACCAGCGCGACGCTCGGTCGGTCGGTGCTCGCCCCTTTGGCGCGCCGGGGAGCAGCGACCGGATCGATACATCCCATGCAGGCCTTTGGCGGAAAGATCGTCCCAAACCTCCAGGGCGTGATTTTTGGTGTGGAGGGAGACCGGAAGGCGCGCTCGACGGCGCAGTCGCTCGCCCGGTCGCTGGGCGGAGTCCCGGTCGCGATCGCCACGCACGACAAGCCGATTTACCACGCGGCGGGGGTGATGGCAGGCGGGAGCCTGTATCCGGTCGTGGAAGCCGGCATCGCGCTGCTGATGCGCATCGGATTTACGCGCCCACGAGCCAGCGAAACGCTCTTACCTTTGGTGCGGCAAATCCTCGATAATATAGAGCGACTCGGGCCTCGCGCTGCGTGGACTGGGCCGCTTTCGCGGGGCGACTACAAAATTGTGGCCAAGCACGCGCGGGCCCTCTGCCGCCATCCGCGCGAGATTCGCCAGTCGTACGCGGCTCTGGCGCGGCTGGCGGGACGCCTTCTTTCGAAAAGGCCGGCGGTGGCGCGCCGAGAGATCGAGCGCGCTCTGGGGCGACGCCGGAGGAGGACCGTTTGAAATGCAGCCGAAGAAACTCGAAATTCCGGTCGAGCACACCACCCTAGGGAATGGCCTGCGCGTGGTGGCCTCGCCGGATCGCTCAGCGCCCTTCGTCACCGTCGGCGTTTATTACCAAATCGGGTTTCGTCTCGAGCCGCGCGGCCGGAGCGGGTTTGCGCATCTGTTCGAGCACATGATGTTTCAGGGCTCGGAAAACGCAGGGAAAATGGAGCACATTCGCCTGATTAATTCCTCCGGGGGGCTGCTGAACGGCACGACGAACTACGACATCACCAACTATTTCGAAGCCGTCCCGTCCAATGCACTGGAGCGCGTGCTGTGGCTTGAAGCCGACCGCATGCGAGCGCTGAAAGTGGATGAGGAAAACCTCCGTAACCAGAGGGATGTGGTGAAGGAGGAAGTTCGGCTGAACGTCCTGAATCAGCCATACGGCGGTTTTCCCTGGCTCGATCTGCCGCCCGTTGCCTTTCGCAACTGGCCCAACGCCCACAATTTCTACGGCGATTTCGCCGATTTGGACGCCGCAACTCTGGCGGACGTGCAACAGTTCTTCCACACCTACTACGCGCCGAACAACGCGGTGCTTCTGCTGCTGGGGGACCTCGATCCGGCGGGGGCCTTCGCACTGGTGCGGCAATATTTTGAAGACATCCCCGCTCAGCCCTTGCCGCCGCGCGCCGATGTCACCGAGCCACCGCAAACCGAAGAGCGCCGCGGCGAGGTTCGAGAAAAGCTCGGCCCGCTTCCGGCCATCGCCTTGGGCTACACGATGCCGCAGCGGGAAACCCCCGATTGGTACACGGCCGCGATTCTCGACTGCGTGCTGCACGGCGGGCGCGCCGGCCGGGTTTACCGCAAGCTGGTGCAAGAAGAGCAAATCGCCGTCGATGTCGGAGGCGGTGCCGACTTGATGGATACCAACGGGCCCACCCAGATGGTGACGCGCATTCTTCACAAGCCTGAATTCACTTCCGAAGGCACGATCGCGGTGTTCGACGAAGTGATCGAGGAGCTCCAGCGCAGGGGAGTGGGGCAGGAAGAGCTCGCTGCCGTAAAGGTGAAATTCCGCGCCGATTACTATTCCATGCTGGAAGGCGGAATGGGTTCCTACATGCCGCGCTTCGGACTCATGCACTACTTGGCGTGCTTCACTCTGTTTGACGGCGATCCCCATCGCATCAATTCGATTCTGGATGAGTTTCTGCGCGTCACACCTGAGCGCATCCAGGAGGTCGCGACGGAATATCTGGTCCCCCACAACCGCGCCGTGCTCCTACGTCGGCCGGTGAAGCTCGGGGGTGCCGAGTGACGTCCCCCGGTGCGCCGGCAGGTTCTCTTCTGCGCCGCACCACTCCGCCGCCGCTTGCGCCAGAGCGCCCGACTGCGTGGCCTGAACGAAAGGCGGTCACGCTCGGCAACGGGTTGCAGGTCGTGCTGGCCCAGTCACGGGCATTCCCAAAAATTTCCGCGCAACTTTATTTCCGCAGCGGCAATGCGGTGGTCGCGCACCATGCTCCGGGGCTTGCAGACACGACGGCAGCCGTGGTGCGCACGGGTACCGTTTCGCGCTCCGCCCGCCAGATCGAAGAGGATTTGCGGCGCATGGGAGCCAGTCTTGGCAGCAGTTCGGGTGCTGATTCGAGCGCGATTTCCGCCTCGGGGCTCGCGGAATTTTCCTCCGGCATTTTGGAGCTGATCGCCGATCTTGCGCGCCATGCCTCGTTCCCGTCCGACGAATTCGAGCGCGAACGCCGCCAGCATTTGGAAGAACTGAAGATCGAACGCACCACTCCCGGATTTCTGGCCAACGAGCGGCTCCGGCGGGTGCTTTTCGGCGAACATCCCTACGCGGTAATTGCGCCGACCGAGGACGAGGTGGCCCGACTTCGCCGTGAGCAACTGGTGGATTTCTACCGCGAGCACTACGTCCCAGCGGGTTCGCTCTTGCTGGTGGTTGGCGATTTCTCGACCGATTCCATGCGCGATCAGGTGGAAGCCGTGTTTGGGAGTTGGAGCGCTCCCCAACCGCAGTCGCCGGCCTGGCCCAAGTCGCCGCGTCATTCCGGCCGGCGGGTATATCTGGTGAACCTGCCGGGCACGGTGCAGACCCAGGTTCTGCTGGGCAACCTGAGCATTACCCGCCGCGATCCGGATTGGTATCGGCTGACACTGGCGAATTCGATCTATGGCGGCGCGTTTCATTCCCGGCTGGTCATCAACATCCGGGAGCAAAAGGGCTATACCTACAGTCCCGGCAGCGGAGTGAGTCCTTTGCGCGAGCACGGCTACTTCACCGTGCGCGCGGCGGTGCGCAATGATGTGGTGGCCGCCACCCTGACTGAAATCTTCTACGAGATGGACCGCATGCGTGCGCTTAAGGTGAGCGCCGAAGAGCTCGATAGCGCACGGGATTACCTGACCGGCGTCTTTTCGCTGGGCCTTGCCACGCAGAGCGGCCTTCTCGGCCAGCTCTCAACCGTCTATCTGGATGAGTTGCCGGAGGACTACCTGGAGACCTACCGCGACAAAATCCACGCGCTGACTGCGAATGAGGTTCTCACTGCAGCGCGCCGCCATTTCGATTCCGCCAATGCACAGATCGTGCTGGTCGGCGATCGCGAGCAAATTGGCGAGCAAGCTGCTCTGTTTGGCCCTGTTGAGACGTTCGATGCCACCGGGGCGCGAGTTTCTTAAACGAATCCCAATCAGAAGGGATGTCGCTCGATCGCGAGCAGGGCCCCAGACCAGCAAAAGAGCTTCGACCCCTGCAATAGGAGCGAGGCTGAACCGGAGCGTCATTTGACGGTATGGGTCTGAGGCAGATACCATCACCGCGCAATCGATCTGAGCGGAGCGATGGCACCCCGGAGGATTGCCATGGCACGGGAGTGTTGGTTTCGCTTTGTAGGGTCTTGGTTGTTTTTCGCGGCACTGGCAACGGCGGCAGTCGGCGGCTGGGCGTTTTGCGCGCCCCAGGTCACGGCCACGCCTCCGGCCGGACCCTCGGGCTATCACCTCATCAAAACCATCAAAGTCGGCGGCGAAGGCTCCTGGGATTATCTTGCCTTCGATTCGCCAACGCGCCGGCTTTTCATCTCGCGCGGCACGAAGGTTATGGTGCTCGATGTCGATACGGAAGCGATCGTCGGCGAGATTCCCGATACGCCGGGGGTGCACGGCATCGCGCTGGCTTCCGAGCCGGGCAGAGGCTACACGTCAAACGGCATGGCCGGCACGATCTCGATCTTTGACCTCAAGACCCTCCAGGTCATCGGGCACGCCCAAGCGGAAATGAATCCGGATTCCATCATTTACGATCCCGCCACCAAGCGCGTCTTCGCCATGAACGGACGCAGCGGAACCGCCACGGTAGTCGATACTCTGACCGGCACGGTGATCGGCACGATCGAGATCGGCGGCAAGCTGGAATTTGCGGCTGCCGACGGCAAAGGCCATGTTTACGTCAACGTCGAGAACAAGAGCGAGGAAGTCGAGATCGATTCAAAAGATATGACCGTGAAGGCTCACTGGCCGCTCGATCCCTGCAAGCAGCCCTCGGGGCTGGCGATCGATGTCCAGCACCGACGCCTATTCGCGGGCTGCGGCAACAGGATGATGGCTGTGATCGACGCAGACTCAGGCCGACTGATCGCCACGCCACCGATCGGTGCGGGAGTGGACGCCGACGCGTTTGACCCGGGTACTGGGTATGCCTTCGCGTCCTGTGGCAGTGGCGTACTGAGTGTCGTTCACGAAGACTCGCCCGATCAGTTCACCGTGGTAGAAGATGTGCCCACGGCACAGGGTGCCCGGACCATGGCGCTCGATCCAAAAACGCACCAAGTGTTCCTCGTCACCGGCCAATTCGGACCGCGCCCGGCAGCGACGCCCGAGAACCCGCGTCCGTTCCCGGCGCTTGTACCCGGTTCGTTTGCGGTTTTGGAATTTGGGGACTGAGGGCCGCGGCGAGCAATTTTCCGTCGAGCTTCACAGCACTTGATGAGTTCTTGACGCGGCCTTGATTGCCAGCGGCACCTGCTCGGCGATTTCAAGTCCGTATCCCTTGAGCGCCACGACTTTGCGGGGAAGATTCGTCAGAACGCGAATCCGGCGCAGTCCCAGATCTTTCAGAATTTGCGCGCCGATTCCGCTTTCGTGTTGGATCACGCGCTGCACGCTGGGATCGCGCTCCACGTGCTCGCGGTGGTGGTAGATGATGCGGGGCAGTGGCGCGCCTTCCTCGGTCCGGGAGTCAATTCGGAATCCGCGGCCGGTGTGGTGCAGGTAGACAAAGACCCCGCGATTTTCAGTGGCGATCGTTTCCAGCGATCCCTCCACCATCTCGCGGCAATCGCATTGGGTTGAAGCCAGCACGTCTCCGGTCAGACAGTGCGAGTGGACGCGCACGAGCGGGGGATTGTTTTCCGTAAGCCCCGCCGGATTTTCTGAAATATCGCCCCGCACCAGCGCTACGTGCAGCTCATGATCCACATCACTGGAAAACGCGATCATTCGAAATTCGCCGTACTTGGTCGGGAGAGTCGATTCGGCGATCCGCCGGACGTTGCGCTCGTGCTGCATGCGGTAGCGAATCAGGTCGGCCACGGTGACGAGCTTCATCTCGTGGTACTGACAGAACTCCAAGAGCTGAGGCGTGCGCGCCATGGTGCCATCGTCGTTCATGATTTCGCAGATCACGCCGGATGGATCGAGCCCCGCAATGCGAGCCAAGTCTACCGACGCCTCGGTCTGCCCCGCGCGCACCAGCACACCTCCCTGGCGCGCCCGCAGCGTGTAGACATGTCCCGGCCGCGCCAAATCGTCGGGCTTGGTGTGCGGGTCAGTGGCGGCCAGAATCGTGGTGGCACGATCCCAGGCGCTGGTGCCGGTGGTTGTGCCGCGCCGGGCATCGATTGGCTCACAAAACGGAGTGCCGAATGCGGAGGTGTTGCGCGGCGAAATCGGCTTCAGATCGAGCTCCTCGCAGCGTCTCTCGGTGAGGGAAAGGCAGATCAGACCCCGTCCGAATTTGGTCATGAAATTGATGGCTTCCGGCGTGATTTTTTCCGCCGCCATCGTGAGATCGCCTTCGTTTTCGCGGTCCTCATCGTCCACCAGCACGACCATGCGCCCCTGGCGGATCTCTTCGATCGCCTCTTCAACGCTTGCGAAAGGACCTCGATTTTCCGTCATGTTCGATATCTCAGACGACTATACCGAATGAAGCTGCCGGCGATCAACCCACCGATCCGGTCACGCCCAGGCGAGAGCTCGGCAATCGATCGTTCCACGGTTCGGCGACTCGTTGTCCGCTGGGCCGGGCTCGGGCGGGGCGCCGAAGAACACCCCGCCTCCGAGCAGGATGTCAATGGCCCGTACCAGATCGCGTCCGGCTTGGGATTTCAGAACATAGCCTTGCGCACCGGAGAGGCGAACGTCGCTCTCCAGTCTCTCCGATTCATGCATGGTGAAAATCAGGATCGGGCAGCTCAGGCCCAGCTGGCGGATTCTAGAGGAGGCTTCTAAGCCATTCACACCCGACATGGAAATGTCCATCACCACCAGATCCGGCCGCAATCGGCGAACGGCTTCAATGGCTTGGTCGCCGCTGGCGGCCTCTCCGCAGACCTGCCACTGGGGCCGAGACTTGGCCAGCAGGGAAATAATCCCCTCGCGTACGATCTCATGATCGTCGACGATCAGAATTCTGGTTGGGATATCCAAAGCTTCCTCCCGAGTTCGCCCGCCGTCGCCGGTCAGGCAGACGCGAGTTTGGTCGCGCGGTTTTGGTGAATGGGAACAGCCAAAGGAAGCGTCGCCCGCAAGAGCGTTCCCTTTCCGGTTGAAATCAGCTCCAGGCTGCCTCCAAACTGACGCAGGCGTTGATTCATGCTCCTCAAACCCACGCCGGGCGTGCCCACCCACTGGCGCGTCGCCTCTTCGAGAATTCCAGCCGGGGGCCCCTTTCCTTGATCCGTGACTTCCAGGACGACGGCATCGGCGGTGCGCAGGAGACGGATCCGAGCGGTGTCGCTCCCGGAATGTCGATGCACGTTCGTCAAACTCTCCTGCAGAACTCGAAACAAGATCAATTCCGCGTCGCGGGGCATGCGCTCGAAATTCTCGGGGATTTCGAAGGTGGTGCGGATTCCGCTGCGCTTTGAAAACCCGTCCAGATACCACGGGATCGCCGATTTCAAGCCCAACTCCTCGAGCATGGGAGGATACAACAGGTAGGAGATCGTCCGCACTTCCTTCAGGCACTCCTCGGCCAGTGCTGCGCACCCCGCCAGCTCCTGTTGGATCGCTGCCGGCGACTCGATCCGGTTGCTGTAGTTGATCGAATCGATCCTCATCTTGAGCACGGAGAGGTATTGCCCGAGGCTATCGTGCATTTCCCGGCCGATGCGCTTTCGTTCCTCATCTTGCAAGCGCAACAAGTGCATGGATAGCTCGTGCAGCGATTGTTCGGAAACCTGCAACTTCTCCCGGGATTCCAGGATGGCCTTCTGTGCCAGCATCCGTTCGGTAAAATCCTGGGTGATCTTCGTAAATCCCACCAGCTGACCCGAATCGTCTCGCAGCGCTGTGACCACGGCGTTGACCCAGTACCTCGATCCATCCCGGCGGATTCGCCAGCCTTGGACCTCGCACCGTCCTTGCTTGGCGGCCAGTTCCAGTTCCTGCTGCGGTTTCCCCGCCTCAACGTCTTCCCTGGAATAAAAGTAGGAGAAATGCTGGCCGAGAATTTCCGAGCGTTTATATCCGTTGATGCGCTCGGCGCCTGCATTCCAGGTGACGACGCGGCCTTGGCGGTCGAGTCCGAAGATTGCGTAGTCCTGTACGGTCTCGACCAGGAGCCGGAATCGCTCTTCGCCGGCCCGCAGCGTTTGTTCGGCTCGGCGGCGGGCGGCCATATCGGATCGAAGTGCTAGGCCAGAAACGCCCACGAGAATAAAGGCCGCAAGGCTGCCCCCGATAATCAGCAGATTTATATTGTGGTCGGATCGGCGCGCAGCTTCGCGACGCTCGCGCAGAAGAGAAAGCTCCACACCCTCGATTTCCCCAGCCGACGCACGAGCCTCACCGACCGATTTGCGGATCGAAGATTCCAGCTGTGCAAGTCCCGCTTCGCTGAGCTGGCCCGATTGGCGCAAATCGATCTCTTGCTGGATCAGGCGAAGGCTATTGCCCATCAGCGCGTCCAGGGTAGCCAGTCTGTGTTGCTGGCCGGCATTGTCTTGGGTCAAGGCCCACAAGTCTCGCATGTGCTGGCTGGTCGTCTGGCCCTCCTGCCAGCAGGCGGCCAAGCCCGCACGGTCACCCGAAATGATAAAACTCTGGGCGCAGGAGTCTGCGTCATTGAGTCGCTTTTGCGTGGCTTCAATTTCCCGGATCACTTCCTGTGTGTGCGCGACCCAGCGGTTGTCTTCGACCACGCGTCGCGCGGCGCGATACTGCAGCCCACCCACGGCGACAATGCTCGCCAGAGCCGCACCGACGGCGATGCCCACCTTGGTTTCCAGTGACAGCTTGGTTTTCGGTTTGGGCAGGGCGAGACGCCCTCCCGCCAGATCGGCGAGATCAGCAGAAGCCCCGCCATCTGACTTCGGGTCGGCAACGCTCGGGGATTGCGCCGCCGCGCCCCGCATCTCGACGCTCACGTCCAGGCTCCGGGGGGAGAAGTCAACAAGCGTCAATCATTTCCCAAAGCGAAGGATAACTATATCATGCTCTGTGTCTTACGGGCGGTCGGTTCGCGGTGAAGTAGTGACATCGGGCCGACGCGAGAGGTATTCTTTCGCTTGCACATCAACCATATCGATCATCCCATCTTCTTGTTTTTCGCCGCACTGCTGGGCGGAACGCTGAATTCGGTGGCCGGTGGCGGCAGTTTCATATCCTTTCCCGCGCTGCTCGTCACGGGCATGCCGGCGATCTCCGCCAATGCTACCAACACGGTCGCTCTCTGGCCAGGGACCTTGGCCAGCACTGTAGCGTATCGCAGTGCATTTACCTCCGAGGCGGGCCGGCTAGTTCCGCCGCTTCTGGGAATCTCGATCCTCGGGGGCGTTCTCGGAGCGGTGGTTCTGCTCAGGACGCCGCCGGCGACCTTTATGCGGCTTGTTCCCTGGTTGCTCCTGCTGGCCACTTTACTGTTCTTGTCGAGCGGCCGCTTGACCCGATGGATCCGCGCTCGCGCTGGCCATGCGCCGGGCGACCAGAGAATTCCGCGCGGGCTGTTTCTCGCGGGTCTTGCGCTCCAGCTGGTCATTGCCATGTACGTAGGATACTTTGGTGCGGGCACGGGAATTTTGGTGCTGGCCCTTCTTGCGCTTCTGGGGATGGAAAACATTCACGCCATGAACGGCATCAAGACGCTCCTGGTGAGCGTCGCGAACGGCGTGGCGATCATTACCTTCATCTGGGCCCGTGTAATTGTATGGCCGCAGGCTCTGCTGATGATTGTGGGGGCCGCAGCGGGCGGCTATGGTGGGGCCTACCTGGCGCAGAAGATGAATCCTCAATACGTGCGGCGGTTGGTCATCGGCATCGGGTTCGTCATGGCGGCGTACTTCTTCTGGCGCCAGTGATCCTGGCCTTTCGCCAGTTGGGAAGGACGGAATGGAGGCGGGTCGGCAAGACGCTCGCTACGGGACCTCCGCCCCTCGCGCCGGCGAACGTTTACTGCGTGTCCTGCGGCGAGATTATCAGAGCCACCAGCTGGTTGTCGCTCGTGGGCTCATATGGAACGGTGGCCATAGAGCCGGTGCTGACCCGCGCAGTGACCTCGTGTTTTGATTCACGATAAACTGCATGGTGCGCTTGTCGTTGCCGTTGTTCACTTCAAGCATGATCGATTTCTTATCGCTCGCGATCGACGCCACTTTGCCGGAGACAGACTTGGTTTGCTCGGTACGATTTTGTTCCTGATCGGCGCCTGGAAGCTTCCTGAAGACGAGATCTAAACGGGCTCATCTGACCGGGGAGCATCCCGCTCGAGGCCGGATCGAGAACGTCAAGGCCAAAAACTTCCATTGGCACATGACATTTCATCGGTTGCTTGCTCGATGACCATTTTTGTTAGCACCGAACTCCATGGTCGAGCGCGTTCGCAAAATCGGATCCGTTCGTCGGTCAGATCGGGAGGCTAGAATGCCTCTCCGACCAGGGCGCGGGTTATGTCGATCGGGCAGTGGTGGGCGAACTTGGCCAAGATAATCGGTGGTTGGTGACCAGGATGTGCGCGGCATACGATCGGTGCGAAGAGGCAAACGATGTGAGTCTTCTCGAAGTCGGGATCGGTCGAACGCAACGGCGCGCTTCTTCGAGGCCACCGGCAACAGGTTACCTGGCCTTCGTCGCGACATCCAATCGGGTTCGGGTCGCGCGCCCTGCTCCCTTCTGGCTATGCCTCTGCAGCGGCGCTCGCTGGGATGTGGAAGATCCGCTCGGCGTTCGCGTGATATAGCTTCTCGCGGTCGGCATCAGAGACCGGCGCCGAATCCAGGAACGCCACGGCGGGCGCCGTCGGCTGATATGGATAGTCGATGGCCCACAGCACGTTGTCGACTCCCAGCGCTTTGATC
>JASHRC010000074.1 GCA_030037525.1 Candidatus Acidiferrales bacterium
TCGTGCCGGATGCGGTTGCGGGTGAACGTCACATGGCGATTGGAGGAGTCTTCGCGCCAGCTCTGGCCGAGCTTGCGCAAATAGGTTTCGACCTCGGCGCGCGTAGTGGAAAGCAGCGGCCGCAGGATGCGGCCCTCGGGGAATTCGAGGACCGGATGAATGCCTGAGAGTCCTTCGGTCCAGGCTCCGCGCAGAAATTTGGCCAGCACCGTTTCGGCCTGGTCGTCCAGCGTGTGCGCCGTGGCGACGGCGTCTACCTCGCCGCTCGCAATCAACTCGCGAAACCAGGAGTAGCGCAGATGCCGCGCCGCCTCTTCGATCGTCTGCGACTTCGCCCGAGCCTCGACCGCGGTATCAACCCGCGCCTCGTGAAACGGAACTTCCAGAGTCTCGGCCAGCGATCGTGCAAACTCCAGGTCTTCGCCGGCCTCGGCTCCGCGCAGACCGTGGTGCAGGTGGGCGGCGTGGAGCACCAGCCCAAGCTCATCCTTGCGCTCGTCGAGCGCGCGAAGTAAGGCCACGGAATCGGCCCCGCCTGATAGGCCGGCAGCCAGCCGCATTCCCGGCTTCAGCAGGCTCGTGTCGATGGACAAGGTCGCGCGCACGAAAGGATGATAGCGCCGGCGGGCCCGGTTGTTGTCCGAGCTTGCCTGCGATCCTTCCGATACCGTCGTGTTTTCCCCGGGGTGCTCACTGATTGATAAGGCGATTTGGCATCGGTTGAGAAGAATCTTCGTCACCCCCCGATTCCTCGTCCGCCCCAAAAGAATCGATCCGGCGTGGCGGAAAGAGAGGCCACGATTCGTAGGCCCGGAACAGCGCTCGGTCGGGAGTAATTGCCCTTCGTCGCAAAGAGGATGCATCTCGCGGACGCAAGCGGGACACTGCGCGCTGAGAGGTATCACGCCAATGATCAACAGAATGTTCGTGCTTTCCGCTTTCATGTGGGCCTCGTCCGGCCTGGCTGTCCAACCGCTGCTTGCTCAATCCACCTCTGTGCCAACCTCGACTGTCCAAACCTGGGACCTGCCGCATGGGACGGCAGTGAAAGACTTGGGCCCTCGCACTTATCGCTTCACCGTGGATTACGACTCTGCCAACCGCACCGGAGAGGTGGTTCACCGCCAGCGCATAACGGGAGACTATACGCGCGGCCTTGCCAACGGTGATGTCGAGTGGAGAAACGTCGGCGAGGCTCAGGCGGACGGCGCCACCGCTCCATTCCCTCCGGCCCAAAAGCAGGATTTCGTCGAGGGCTTTCGCTATCCGGCCGGGTCTCCTGACACGCTGAAACCGGATTTCTTCAAATCCTTCCCGCCGTCTGCGATTTATGAGCGTAACCTGATTTGGGACACGAGCATGATGGAGTCGTTCGGCCAGAATTTCTTCGATCAGCTCAAGTTGAACGCGCCGCTCCATATCTCCACTGAACAGGACGTAAACATGCCAGGCGTGGGTACGTTTCATAGCCGCGATACCGTGCTGGAATGGGTCGGGCGCTCCGAAAGAAACGGCCAGGACTGCGCGCTCATCGAATACCGGGCATTCTTCAATCCTCTTCAGATTGCCACCGGCGGCGTCACCATTCAGGGGCGCAGCGATTTTTGGGGAGAGATCTGGGTATCGCTGGCGACCAAGCAGATCGAGTACGCCACGATCTATGAAGAGGTCTCCGGCGAGATGAAACTGCCCGGGCAGGACACGCCTCAGCTTCTTAGCGTTTTCCGCATCGGCACGCTGGAACCGCTCAGCGCCAAGAATTGAGGCGGCGCATGTCGATGAAACTAGCTCCATTCAAGCACAAATGGCTGTTCGTGCTGCTCTGGACCAATCTGGCCGTGGCGTTCGTGGATCTGATCGTCTTTGTGGGTGGTCCCGCTCGGACCACCCGCGAGCTGTTGCAAAGCCTGGCCTTCACCTTTGTTTACGCAAACCTGGCCGCCTTTCTCGTGGCTTCGATTCTGGGTTGGCTGGTCGAAAGAGTCGCGATTCGCGGGGTGTCGCCGTGGAAGGTTGGGATTCCGGGCATCCTGGTGTTCACCGCGGGCGGCTGCCTGGTGGCGCAATCGCTTCTGGTCGCAGCCGGCCTCTCCGCTTCTAATCATTTCTGGCTCGACTACTATTACACGCTGCGCATCTCAGTGCCGCTGGCGCTGGTCTTCGGTCTCGGCGCCATGACACACGCATCCCTGCTCAGTCGCGTCCAGGTGATGGAGCGGGAACTGCATGAGAAGCAAATCGCCGAGGAGCGATCGCGAAAACTCGCGGCAGAGGCGCGCCTGCGGTCGCTCGAATCGTGGATTCATCCTCATTTCCTGTTTAATACGTTGAATTCCATAAGCGCGCTCATCGCCCTCGATCCGGCGCGGGCCGACCAGATTGTGGGCCGGCTGGCGACGTTGCTGCGAGCCTCTCTCGACACCAGCGCGAATTCATTGATCCCTGTGCATCAGGAGATGGAGATCGTGGAAGACTATCTCGACATCGAGCGTGTGCGCCTGGGCGACAAGCTGTGCGCT